>JBLNDU010000161.1:0-3081 GCA_050261935.1 Nocardioidaceae bacterium
CCCTCGAAGACGTCGGGGTAGTCGAGCAGGTCGGTCTCGTAGGCGAGGATCTGCTGGATCCGCAGCGACCACTGCTGGTCCCAGGGCCGCGGGAGGCCGAGCGCCTCGTTCCAGGCGGGGAGCTGGAGCGCGCGGGCGCGCGCGTCGCGCCCGAGCGTGACCGCGAGCGCCTCGAGCACGATCCGGATCACGTTGTTCTCCGGTTGCGCCTCCGTCAGCCCGAGCGAGTTGACCTGCACGCCGTACCGCATGCGGAGCATCTTCGGGTCCTCGACGCCGTAGCGCTCGCGCCCGATCGTCTCCCAGAGCCGGCCCATCGCCCGCAGCTTGGCGTGCTCCTCGAGGAAGCGGATGCCGGCGTTCACGAAGAACGAGATCCGACCGAACACGCGCGGGAAGGTCTCGGCGGGGACCCGCGGGCGCACCTCGTCGAGCACCGCCTGCGCCGTGGCGAGCGCGTAGGCGATCTCCTGCACTGGCGTCGCGCCGGCCTCCTGGAGGTGGTAGGAGCAGATGTTGATCGGGTTCCACTTCGGCACGCGGTCGACCGTGAAGGCGATCATGTCGGCGATCAGCCGCAGCGACGGCTCCGGCGGGAAGGCGTAGGTGCCGCGCGACAGGAACTCCTTGATGATGTCGTTCTGGGTCGTGCCCGAGAGCGCCGCCATCTCCGCGCCCTGCTCCTCGGCGACCGTGATGTAGAGCGCGAGGAGCCAGGCCGCGGTGGCGTTGATCGTCATCGACGTGTTCATCTCGCCGAGCGGGATGCCGTCGAACAGCGAGCGCATGTCGCCCTTGTGGGCGATCGACACGCCGACCTTGCCGACCTCGCCGCGGGAGAGCTCGTGGTCGGGGTCGTAACCGGTCTGGGTCGGCAGGTCGAAGGCCACCGACAGGCCGGTCTGTCCCTTGGCGAGGTTGCGTCGATAGAGGGCGTTGGACTCCCTGGCGCTGCCATAGCCGGCGTAGGTGCGCATCACCCACGGCTGTTCGGGCTGGGGGAGCCGGTGTTCGAAGTCGCTCACACGGGGGATTGTATGGTCGAAGCGTCAGATGAGCCGGGCGATCGACGTCATGCACCTCGGACGCGACCGCGTGATCTGCGCCTACGAGATCGACGGCCTGATCGTCGACCCGGGGCCGGCCACGTGCGTCGAGACGCTCCTCGACGGACTCGAGGGGCCGCCGCGCGGGCTGCTCCTCACCCACATCCACCTCGACCACGCCGGGGCCGCCGGCGTGCTCGCGCGCCGCTTCCCGGAGCTCGTCGTCTACGTCCACGAGAGCGGCGCCCCGCACCTGCTCGACCCGTCGAAGCTGCTGCGCAGCGCCGAGCGCCTCTACGGCGACGACATGGAGCGGCTCTGGGGCGAGGTTGCGCCCGTGCCCCAGGACCGCCTCCGCGTGCTCCGCGGCGGCGAGACGGTGGAGGGCTTCCGCGTCGAGCACACGCCGGGCCACGCCCAGCACCACGTCTCCTATCTGCGCGAGGAGACGGGCGAGGCCTACGTGGGCGACATGGCGGGCGTCCGCATCCCGCCTCACCGCCACACGATCGTCCCGACGCCGCCGCCCGACATCGACGTGGAGGCCTGGCTCGACTCGCTCCACACGATCGCGTCCTGGAACCCGCAGCTGCTGTGCCTGACCCACTTCGGGCCGACGAGCGAGGTCGAGGATCAGCTCCACGCGGTCCGAACGGCGCTCGCCGACGAGGCCGACCACGCCCGCGCGGGCGAGGAGGAGTTCGTGCGCGCCATGGACGCTCGGCTGCGCGCCGCGGTGGGCGACGAGGTGGCCCAGTACGAGCAGGCGGCGCCGCTCGACCAGGTCTACATGGGCCTCGAGCGCTACTGGCGCAAGCGCGCGGAGCGCGAGGCCGCCTCGTGACCGTGCCGGGCACGATCGAGCTGCCGCGCGTCGGGGACCCCGAGTCGGGCCTCGGCGGCGACTGGCGGGTGATCGTGCTGAACGACGACCACAACACCTTCGACGGGGTGGCCGCGGCGCTCGCGCGCTTCATCCCGGGCGTCACGCTCGACCAGGGCTACGCGATCGCCGACCGGATCCACAACACGGGCCAGGCGGTCGTCTGGTCGGGAGCGCGCGAGCCGGCCGAGCTCTACTGGGAGCAGCTGAACGAGGCCGGCCTCACGATGGCCCCGCTCGAGCGCGGCTAGCCCTCGCCGCCCCGCGCAGCGGTCAGGCCGCCGGCGCGGGCTCCGTCGCGCCGACGCCGGCGACCTCCCAGAAGGTCGGCAGCAGCGGCACCTGGTACAGGCCCGAGCACTCGGTGCGGGCCTGCGCGACGCGCTCCGAGTACCAGTAGCGCTCGAAGTCGGCCTTCGAGGGGAAGATCGCGTGCTGGAGGAAGTCGAGGCGGCCGTCGTCGTTGCGCAGGAGCGCCCAGTAGGTGGCGCCGTAGTCGATCGCGGCCTCGGCGACCGGCCCCCAGGCCGCCTCGAAGCGATCGCCGCGGAACGGGTTGGCCGCGTAGCGGATCTCGACGAAGACCGCCACGCGGGCTAGGCGCCCACCTCGGCGTAGATCGCGCCCGGGCCCTCGGCGGTCTTGCCGAGCCCCTCGCGCTCGGCGCCGACGAGGATGGCGATCTTGCCGAGGTGCTGGTTCTCGCGCATGATCTGGTGCGCCTCGGCGACGCCGTCGAAGCCCATCGTGCGCCACAGCACGGGCCGGATCAGCCCCTGCTCGATCAGGTCGTTCGCCTTGAGGCACTCGTAGGCGTTCGCGAAGTGCGAGCCGATGATCTGCTTCTGGCGCATCCACAGGTAGCGCACGTCGAAGTCGAGGTTGTAGCCGGTGGTGCCGGCGCAGATCACGACCTTGCCGAACGGCCGGACGGTGAGCACCGAGGCCGGGAAGGTGGCCTTGCCCACGTGCTCGAAGACGATGTCGGGCGGCTCGCCGAGCAGCTCCTCGACGCGCTTGGAGAAGCGGCGCGACTCCTTGAAGCGCGCCGCCTCCTCCTCGGCCGTCTCGTTCCCGCGACGCATCATGCCCGTGAACTCGCGCCGGTCGATGTAGTCGACCGCGCCGAGCTGCTTCACGAGCTCGCCCTTC
>JBLNDU010000162.1:0-7119 GCA_050261935.1 Nocardioidaceae bacterium
TTGCCCGCGAGCTCGGCGCCCAGCCCGAGCGCCTGCTCATGGTGGACTACCAGCAGCGCGCCACCGACGACGCCACGCTGCCTCCGCTCGCCGACGTCTTCGCGGCGATCGGCAGCTGGAAGCGCGCCCGCCGCGCCGCCGCGGCGACGGCCTGAGCCGGCCCGGGGCGGGTCGCGCCGCCGAGCCCGTGGCGCCGCCGCGGTCGCGGCCCTGTCCGGCTGGCGCCCCGGCCGTCCGACTGACGACTAGAGTGCCGACGCGATGAAGGTCGTGGCCGTCCTTCTTCCCTTCGTGCTGCTGGGCATCGCCGTGCTGTTCGTGGCCTTCTCCGGCGGGCCCTCGGCCGCGGCCCCCGCGGGGCACGGGCGCGGCGGGGGCGCCGGCAAACAGACCAAGAGGGGGGGCGAAAAACGGGGCGGGGCGGGGGGGGTGCGGGCCTGGCGCGGGGGGCCCCGGGGCCCCCCGCCGGGCGACCCGGGGCCGCGGCGGCCGAGCCTTCACGATCACGATGCTGCTGCTCTACATCGGGCTCGGCGTGGCGGTGCCGGCGGCCGTCATCGCCGGCCGTGGCGAGGCGGAGGGCGGCGTCGGCAACCTACGCACCGTCTCGATCGGCGGGCGCGAGGAGCGCGGCAAGCAGCTGTTCCGCCAGACCTGCGCGAGCTGCCACACGCTCGGCGCCGTCAACGCGCGCGGCGTCACGGGCCCCAACCTCGACGAGATCGGCGCCGTCACGCCAGAGCGCGTCGTCTCCGCGATCCGGATCGGCGGCAGCGGCCAGGGCCGGATGCCGGAGCGGCTGCTCGAGGGCCAGGACGCCCGCGACGTGGCGCTCTACGTCTCCAAGGTCGCCGGCAGGTGATCGGCGCCGCCTCGGGCGGCCTCCTTCCGTCCGGCGCCGGCGCTTTGCTTGGTAGAGTGGCCGCGCCCGACCAGCCGAGGTCCCGCCCTTCGGCGGGACGTGGGGGACCCAGAGGTCGTCCAGGCCAGGGGCGAATCGCCGATCCGGGCGCGTGCCCGCCGGTGTAGCGCCACTCTTTCGGCGCGAGCCCGTCAGCTAACCCCGCAGGCACACGAAAGAGAGCAGAGATGGCGACAGCAGCGCCCCGCTTCCTGCGGGAGGACGATCAGCCAGCACCCACGCGGGCACGTTCGCTCCGGGCCGTCGAGCCACGAGGTCGTAGCGCCGGTGACGCCCGTTCGGCCCGCGCCGGCGCGCAGGTCACGGCGCCCGTGCGGCACCCGGCGCAGGACCGGCGGACCGTCACGATCACAGGCCATCCGATGCCCGCCAGGACGCGCCGCTCCACGACGCGGACGCGGCGCCAGGTCGTGGCCCAGCCCGACCGGGTCGCCCTCTGGGCGTTCCTGCTCGGCCTCTTCCTCGTGCTGGTCGCCGCCGCTACCGCGAACGCAGCGGTTCTCTAAGCGCCCGCGGTCGGCCTCAGCGTAGGCGCCGGCTGAGCGCAGCGGTCGGCCTCCCCGCGGCCGCCCGCGGAGCGCCGTGACCCGACCTCGGCGCGCCCGCGTAGAGGTGGTGGGACGTCGCTCGCGCGCCACGCCGTCGGCGGGCGCCAACTCGTGCGCCCCGGCTTGCGGTGCGGGCGCCTCCACGTATACTGGCTTACTCAACGTAAGCGTGAGGAAAAGGGCGCTGATGAAGGCCAAGGAGAGCAGGTTCCAGGTCCACGACGAGCTCACCGCACCGGAGCGCAGCCTGCCGGTGCTGAAGGGCGCGCTCTCCGGCGGGGGCCAGCTCTCCAACTTCGTCGGCGTGCTCGCCGGCTCGCCGGCGGCCCTGCGCGCGTACGTCCGCTTCCGCTCCGAGCTCAGGCACGGCGCGCTGCCGTGGGGCACCCAGCAGCGCATCGCGCTCGCGGTCGCGCAGCACGAGGGCAGCCACTACGCGTTCGCGACGCTCCAGCGCACCGCGCGCGAGGCGGGACTCGGGCTCGACGAGATCGCGCTCGCGCGCGAGTTCGACTCGCGTGACGCGCGCGAGGCCGCGCTGCTGCGCTACGTCGAGGCGCTCCTGCGCGGCGCCGGTCCGCCCGCTCTGCACCTTCACGAGGAGGCGCGCGAGGCGGGCTGGAGCGACGAGCAGATCCTGGAAGCGGTCGCGCACGTCGCGCTGGCCGGCTTCGGCACCCTCGTGATGCGGGCCGGCGACATCCCGGTGGACGGCTCGGCCGAGGAGGCGCGATTCGCGCAGGCCGCCTGAGCGGCGCGCGACTAGGATCAACCCATGGCGTCCGGGCCGCCGATCGCGGATGACGCTCCACCCGTCGGCCGCCGCGCCCCCTGCTGCGAGCTCTACCACCAGGCGGTCGAGCTCGTCGGCAAGCGCTGGACCGGCGCCATCCTGATCGTCCTGATGGACGGGCCGCTCCGCTTCTCGGAGGTCAAGCAGTTCGTCCCCACGCTGTCCGACCGGCTGCTCTCCGAGCGGATGAAGGAGCTCGAGGCCGAGGGCATCGTCGAGCGGCGCCCCATGGGCGACGCCGCGCGAGTCGAGTACACGCTCACCGCCAAGGGCCGCGACCTGGGCCCAGCGCTGCGCGCGCTCAGGCGCTGGGCGCAGACGCACCTCTAGCGCGGGCGCCGGTTAGCCTTCGCCCGCCCCCGACTCACAAGGAGCCCGATGGCCGACACCACCCACCTCGACCAGCCCAAGACCCCCGAGGACGTCAGGGCGATCGTCGAGGAGCGCGACATCCGCTTCGTGCGGCTGTGGTTCACAGACATCCTCGGCCAGCTCAAGAGCTTCTCCATCAACGCCGCCGAGCTCGAGGACGCGTTCGAGGGCGGGATGGGCTTCGACGGCTCCTCGATCACGGGCTTCAACGCCATCGAGGAGTCGGACATGATCGCCATGCCCGAGGTCTCCACCTTCCGCGCCCTCCCCTGGCGGCCGGAGGACAAGGGCGTGGCCCGCATGTTCTGCGACATCGTCACGCCGAGCCGCGAGCCCTACGAGGGCGACCCGCGCCACGTACTGCGCCGCACGCTCGAGCGAGCGGCCGGGATGGGCTTCGACCGCTTCAACGTCGGGCCGGAGCTCGAGTACTTCTACTTCCGCAGCGCCCGCCCGGACGACGGCGTGCCGGAGATCCTCGACGAGGGCGGCTACTTCGACCTGACGACGCTCGACGCCGGCTCGGACGTGAGGCGCGAGACGGTGCTCGCGCTCGAGCAGCTCGGCATCCACGTCGAGTACACCCACCACGAGGTCGGCCCGTCCCAGCACGAGATCGACATGCGCTTCACGAACGCGCTCGAGATGGCGGACAACACCATGACCTACAGGATCACGGTCAAGGAGTACGCCATGAAGTACGGCTGGCACGCGACCTTCATGCCCAAGCCGATCTTCGGCGAGAACGGGTCGGGCATGCACACGCACCAGTCGCTCTTCAAGGGGGGCCGCAACGCCTTCTACGACCCCGACGACCAGTACTTCCTGTCCGAGGTCGGCAAGGCGTTCATCGCCGGGCAGCTCAAGCACGCGCGCGAGATCTGCTCGGTGTTCGCGCAGTGGGTCAACTCCTACAAGCGGCTCGTGCCCGGCTACGAGGCGCCCGTCTACTGCGCCTGGTCGCGCCGCAACCGCTCGGCGCTCGTGCGCGTGCCGCTCTACCACCCCGGCAAGGAGCAGGCCACCCGCGCCGAGATCCGCTGCCCCGATCCCGCCTGCAACCCCTATCTGACCTTCGCGATCCTGCTGGCCGCGGGGCTCGAGGGGATCGAGAAGGGCTACGAGCTGCCCGAGCCGATGGAGAAGAACCTGTACCACATCTCGCCGGAGGAGCGGAAGCGGCTCGGCATCGAGCAGCTGCCCGAGACGCTCGGCGAGGCGATCGAGCTGACGTCGGAGTCGGAGCTCGTGCTGCGCACCTTCGGCGAGCACATCTTCAACCGCTACGTGGAGATCAAGCGCCAGGAGTGGGAGGACTACCGGGTGCAGGTCTCGCAGTGGGAGCTCGAACGCTACCTGTCGATCCTGTAGGCGGCTGCAAAGCTTCGCCTGGCGGCGTCATCGGGGCTCGCCCTGCGGGTGCAGGGCTTCGCCCCTGCTTCCTTGCCAGGCTCGCTTTTCGCTCGCCTACAGGACCGACTGCGTCGCTTCTGTAGCGCGTACGCGACGGCGGACCGGCTCAGCCGGTCCGCCGGGCGATCACGAGCCGCTCAGGCTCGAGCGGGGCCCGTCACGGACTGGCCTCCGCCGCCGGCTCGGCGGTCGGGCGCGCCTGGCGGCGGCCGTCCTCGCGCGCGAGCCGCGACGGCCACCAGATTCGCTGGCCCCAGCCGAAGGTGAGCGCCGGGACGAGCAGCGTGCGCACCAGGAAGGTGTCGAGCAGCACGCCGAAGGCGATCACGAAGCCGATCTCCGTCAGGAACACGAGCGGTAGGACGGCGAGCACGGCGAACGTGCCGGCCAGCACGATGCCCGCCGACGTGATCACGCCGCCCGTCACCGCCAGCCCGCGCAGCATGCCCTCGCGCGTGCCGTGCTTGAGCGCCTCCTCGCGCACGCGCGCCATCAGGAAGATGTTGTAGTCGACGCCGAGCGCGACCAGGAAGATGAACGCGAACAGCGGCAGCGACGGGTCGCTGCCCGGGAAGCCGAACACCACGTCGAACACGAGCGCGCCGACCCCGAGTGCCGCCAGGAAGGACAGGATCACCGTCGCGACCAGGAGCACGGGCGCCAGCAGCGCCCGCAGCAGCGCGGCCAGGATCAGGAACACGATGAGCAGAGCGATCGGAATCAGGAGCCGCGTGTCGTCCGCCGACGCCTCGCGGAGGTCGACCTCGATCGCGGTCGGGCCGCCCACGAGCGCGTTCGGGTCGGCGCGCCTGACGGCTTCCCGCAGCGGCGGAATCACGTCGTAGGCCGCCGTCGAGTAGGGATCCTGCTCGAGGAGCGCGGCGAGCTGAACGCCCTCGGGCCCTTCCGCGCTGGGGCGGCGCGACACCACGGCGACGCCCGGCACGCGTTCCGCGGCCGCCGCCACCTCCGCGATCCGGTCGCGGTCGCGCAGGACGATCTCCGTGGCCGCCGACTGGCCGCTCGGGAACGCCCTCGCGATCAGCTCCTGCCCTTCGATCGACTCGACCTCGTCCCGGAACGAGTTCCCCTGGGTGAGGCCGGTCGAGAAGTTGAACAGGCCGAGCGCCATCACGATCAGGAGCACTGTCGACCCGATGCCGACGCGGGCCGGATGAGCCGCGACCCGCTCGCCGATGCGGCGCCAGGCGCCGTGCGTCTCGTCGGAGCCCTCGCGCCCGAAGCGCGGAATGAACGGCCAGAACATGAAGCGGCCGAAGACAACGAGCAGGGCGGGCAGGAAGCCGAGCATGACGGCGACCGCGACGGCGATGCCCATCGCCCCGACCGGCCCGAGCCCGGAGGTGCCGTTCACCTTCGCGAGCGTGAGCGAGAGCAGCGCCGCGCAGACCGTGAGGCCGGAGGCGAAGATCGCCGGGCTGGCCCGCCGCAGCGCGAGCGACATGGCCTCGTGCTTGTCCTCGTGGCGGCGAAGCTCCTCGCGATAGCGGGCGACGAGCAGCAGCGCGTAGTCGGTGCCCGCGCCGATCACGAGGATCGAGAGGATCGCCGACGACTGCCCGTTGACCGTGACGCCCACCTCGGTCAGCGCCCACCCGGCGCCGCGCGCGACGAGCTCCGCGACGACGACCGCGAAGATCGGCAGCAGCCAGAAGATCGGGCTGCGGTAGATAAGGATCAGCAGGACCACCACCAGCGTGAAGGCCACGCCGAGCAGCGTCCCGTTGATGCCCTCGAAGACCTTGATCGCGTCGGCCGAGATGCCCGCCGGCCCGGCGACCTTGACCTGCAGCCCCCCGCCGGGATCGCTGACCAGCTCGCGATAGTCCTCGACGGGATCGATGATGTCCTGGCCCTCGCCCGTGCCGGTGATGACGTTGCCGACGAGCGCCGTCGTGCCGTCCTTCGAGAGCTCGTACGGGGTTCGGGAGCGGGGCTCGACGGGATTGCCGAACGGCGTCGTGTTCCGGTACCTCCGCGTGGCGCGGTTGAGCCTCGCGACGTCCCGCTCGATCCGGCGCCTGTCCGCCGCGGTCAGGCCGCCGTCGCGGCGGTAGACGACCACCGTCGGCGCCGTCTCCCCGTCCTGCAGCTTCTCCGTTATCTCGAGCGCCCGCGTGGACTCGGCGTCGCCGGGCAGGAACGAGCGCGAGTCGTTCTTCTCGGCGTCGGAGAACTTGCCGGGGAGGTTCGCGCCGGCGATCGCGAGCATGAGCAGCAGCCAGGCGCCGAACACGATCCACTTGGCGCGGCGGCCGGCGGGAAAGGCGAAGAAGCGCGTCATCGGGCGCGGGGATCGGCCATGGCCGCGCGTACCTCGCGCGCCGTCACGGGCCCGCTCTCGACGACTTCGGCGCCCTCCACCACACCGACTCTACGGGCGGCGAGGCCGTTCCGGTTCTCGGGCTCAGCGCAGCAGGGCCTCGAGCGCGGCCGGCTCGGTGACGGGCGCCTTGCAGGCGAAGCGCTCGCAGACGTAGGCCGCCGCCCGCCCTCCGACCGGCTCGCGGCCCGCCAGCAGCGGGACTCCGTCGGGCTCGCCGCCCGCCAGCACCACGTGCGGGCGGAACTCGCCGCGCACGACGCGCTCGAGGGGGGCCACGTCGGCGCCGACGAGCGCGACCTCCTTGACGGCGGCGAGGTGGAAGTCGAGCGCTTGCAGCAGGTGCGCGAACGCCTGCGGGTGACGCGGCGCGAGCCCGTGGAGCAGGCGCAGCACGGAGACGGCGTGGCGCTCGTAGCGCCCTTCGCCGGTAAGCGCCGCCAGCCGCAGCAGCCCGAGGGCGGCGCTCGCGTTGCCCGACGGGATCGGGTGGTCCTCGAGGTCCTTGCGGCGCGTCACGAGCCGCTCGTGGTCGGACGACGTCTCGAAGAAGCCGCCGTTCTCGGCGTCGGCGAAGCGCTCGATAAGCGCGTCGGCGAGCTCCAGGGCGGCGGCGAACCAGCGCGGCTCGAAGCTCGCCTCGTACAGCGCGATCAGCGCCTCGAGCAGGAAGGCGTGGTCCTCGAGGTAGGCGTTGAGCCGCGCCCGGCCGTCCTTGTAGGTCCGC
>JBLNDU010000163.1:0-5295 GCA_050261935.1 Nocardioidaceae bacterium
CCCCCCGGCGCGGCCCAACCCCGGCGCGCCGTCGGGGCGCCCGCGGCCCGGGCCCCGCCCGCGCGCGCCCGCGCGCTCGGCCATGGCGGCCACCGCCTCGACGCCGGCCGGCGTGTGGGCCCCGGCCTCGTCCGGCAGCCCGCGGCTCATCTGCTCGAGCAGGCGCAGGTCCACGGCCGGCTGCGCCGGGGCCGGGACCGCCACCTGGACGTAGCCGGCGCCCGCGCGCGCGGCGGAGAGCGCCGCCATCGCCGGCGCCCCGGTTAGGCCGACCGAGCCGCCCGCCACGACGACCACGCCCGAGCTGAACTTCGTGCCCTCGCGCGTGCGGCGCGGATAGAGCGCCAGCACGCGCTCCGAGATGAGCCCCGCGCTGCCGGCGCCCGGCGCGCCGCGCGGGATGCCGATCTCGACCACGTCGACGCGGCCGGCGTGGAAGGCGCCGGGCGCCACGTGGAGCCCGACCTTGGAGCCGTGGAAGGTGGCCGTGGCCGCCGCGCGCACGGCCTCGCCCTCGATCTCGCCCGTCGACGCGTTGACGCCGCTCGGGACGTCGCAGGCCACGACCGGCGCGTCCTCGGCGTTGATCGCCGCGATCGCGCCGGCGGCCGGTTCGCGCGGGGACCCCTCGAAGCCCGTGCCGAGCAGCGCGTCGACGATCACGCCGGAGCCCGCGAGCCGCTCGGCCGCGAACGGCTCCGGCCAGGGGCCCGGCAGTCGCTCGAGGTTGGCGGCGGCGTCGCCGCGCAGCTCCTCGGGGGCGGCCGTCATCAGCACGTCGACTCGGCGCCCCTCGCCGCGCAGCAGGCGCGCGACCACCAGCCCGTCGCCGCCGTTGTTGCCGCGCCCGACGACGACCCGGACCGGGCCCTCGCGTGCCGCCGCCGCCGTGACGCGGGCGAGCCCCGCGCCGGCGCGCTCCATCAGGTCGAGCGAGGGCACCCCCTGCTCCTCGATCGCCCAGGCGTCGGCGGCGCGCATCTCGGCCGCCTCGAACAGCGGATCGAGCCAGTCGAGAAGCGCGCTCACGCCGCGATCGCGACCGCTGCCGCCGTGGTGGCGGTATGCGTCAGCGACACGCGCGCCTCCACGCCGAGCTCGCGCGCGCGGAGCGCCGCGGCGCCGCCGAGACGCAGCTCCAGCCCGGCGCCGCTCGCCACGACCTCGACGTCGCGGAAGCTCCAGCCGGAGAGGCCGAGCGCCTTGGCGACCGCCTCCTTGGCGCAGAAGCGGGCGGCCAGGTGCTGCGCGGGCCGGGCGCGCCCGGCGGCGTAGGCGCGCTCTGCGTCGGTGAAGACGCGCTGCGCGAGACGCGGACGGCGGCTCATCGCGCGCTCGAGCCGGTCCACCTCGAGCAGGTCCAGGCCGACCCGCGCCGGCCGGCTACTCAACCGTCACCGTCTTGGCGAGGTTGCGCGGCTGGTCGACGTTGAGGCCGCGGGCGCGCGCCACCTCGTAGGCCAGCAGCTGCAGGGGCACGACCGCGAGCAGCGGCTGCAGGAGCCAGTCGCCCTCCGGTACGTAGACCACCTCCTCGGCGTGCTCGGCCACGTGCTCGTCGCCCTCCGTCGCGACCGCCACCACGTGCGCGCCGCGCGCCCTCACCTCCGCGATGTTCGACAGCATCTTGTCGAGCACCGGCGAGCGCGTGGCCACGCCGACGACCGGCGTGCGCTCGTCGAGCAGCGCGATCGGACCGTGCTTCATCTCGCCGGCGGCGTACGCGTCCGTCGGGATGTAGGAGATCTCCTTCATCTTGAGCGCGCCCTCCAGCGCCACCGGCAGTCCGATGTGGCGGCCGAGAAAGAGGAAGAAGCCGGAGTCCTTCCAGCGACGGGCGAAGCGGCGGACGGGCTCGCCGACCGAGTCGAGCAGCCGCGCGATCTTGTGCGGCATGTCGCGGAGCTCGGCGGCGAGCGCGGCGCTGCGCTCGGCCGACAGCGCGCCGCGCGCCTGCGCCAGCTTCATCCCGAGCAGGTACATCGCCGCGGTCTGGGCGAGGAACGTCTTCGTGGCCGCCACGCCGATCTCGAGCCCCGCGCGCGTGTAGAGCACGCCGTCGGAGTCGCGCGTGGCCTGGCTGCCCATGACGTTCGTGATCGCGAGCACCTTCGCGCCCGACGCGCGCGCCAGCCGCATCGCGGCCAGAGTGTCGGCGGTCTCGCCGGACTGCGTGATGCCGACCACGAGGTCGTGCTCGTCGAAGATCGGCTTGCGGTAGCGGAACTCCGAGGCGATGTCGACGCCAACGGGGACGCCGGACCACTCCTCGATCGCGTAGCGGGCCACGACGCCGGCGTGGTAGGAGGTGCCGCAGGCCACGACCATCACGCGGCGCAGGTCGCGCAGCTCGGCGTCGGACACCCCGATGTCGCCCAGCTCGACCCTGTCGCCGCGCAGGCGGTCGCCGACGGTCTCCGCCACCGCGTCCGGCTGCTCGTGGATCTCCTTGAGCATGAAGGTCTCGAAGCCGCCCTTCTCGGCGGCCTCCTCGTCCCAGTCGACCTCGGACACCTCGCGCTCGACCGACGCGCCGGATGCGTCGAAGATCCGCACGCCGTCGGCGTCGACGGCCACGATCTCGTCGTCCTCGACGATCTTGACGCGGCGCGTCTCCGCGAGGAAGGCCGGGATCGCGGAGGCGATGAAGCTGCCGTCGTCGCCGACCCCGACCACGAGCGGCGTCTCCTTGCGCGCGCCGACCAGCTCGTCCGGGTGGTCGGCCGACATCGCTACGAACGAGTAGTGGCCGCGCAGCTCGCCGTAGGCGCGCCGCACCGCCTCCACGAGGTCGCCGTCGAGGTGGCGGGCGATGAGGTGGGCCACGACCTCGGCGTCCGTCTCGGAGGTGAAGACGGCGCCCTCCGCCTCGAGCGAGCGGCGCAGCTCCGACCAGTTCTCGACGATGCCGTTCAGGACGATGTGGACACGCCCGGTGGTGTCCGAGTGCGGGTGGGCGTTCTCGCGCGTCACGCGACCGTGCGTGGCCCAGCGCGTGTGGCCGATGCCGGTCGTGCCCTGGAAGCCGTCGGGGCCGCCGCCGTTCGCTCGCCGCGCCACCGCGGCGTCGAGCTCGGCGAGGTTCCCGACCGCGTGCACGGACTCGATCGAGCCGTCGATCAGGAGCGACACGCCGGCCGAGTCGTAGCCGCGGTACTCGAGCTTGTGGAGGCCGTTCAGAAGCAGCTCGCGGCAGTCGCGCGAGCCCGTGTATCCGACTATCCCGCACACGGTAAGCCGCTCAGGCTAGCTCGCGCTCGACCACGTCCACCAACCTTGCAACGATCGCGTCGCACTCGTTCTCGTCCGGCGCCTCCACCATCACGCGCACGAGCGGCTCGGTGCCGGAGGGGCGCACGAGAACGCGGCCGCGCCCGTCAAGCCGGCGCTCCTCGCCGCGCACGGCGGCCCACACCGGGTCGGCGCCGGTGAGCGCCTCGCGGTCGCGGACGCGCACGTTAACGAGCCGCTGGGGCAGCTTCCGCATCGCGTCGCGCTTCGCCAGGTCGCGCCCGTCGAGCGCCTCGATGGTGAGCAGCGCCGAGGCGATGCCGTCGCCGGCCGGCACGAAGCCCGTGTCGATGATGTGCCCGGACTGCTCGCCGCCGAGCGCCCAGCCACGGCGGAGGAGCTCCGCCAGCACGTTCCGGTCCCCCACCGGCGTCGTGGCCACGTCGATTCCTGCATCCGCCATCGCGCGGTGGAACCCGAAGTTGGTCATCACCGTGACGGCCACGCCGTCGCCCGGCAGCCGGCCGCGACGGCGCAGGTGGAGCGCGGCGAGCGCCATCAGCTCATCGCCGTCGACCACGCTGCCGGCGCCGTCGACGGCGAGCACGCGGTCGCCGTCGCCGTCGAATGCGAAGCCCACGTCGAACTCGCCCGTGCCCATCCGCTCGGCCAGCGCCTCGACGTGGGTCGAGCCGCAGCCCGCGTTGATGTTGCGCCCGTCGGGCTCGACGGCGATCGCCTCCACCTCGGCGCCGAGCCGGCGGAAGACCTCGGGCGCCACGCGGTAGGTGGCGCCGTTCGCGCAGTCGAGCAGGATCCGCCTGCCGCTCAGGTCGAGGCCGCGGAAGCGCAGCTCGAGCTCGCGCGCGTAGTCGCCGACCGCGCCGTGCAGCTCGCGGACGCGGCCGATCGGGCGCGCCCCCGGCGCCTCCTCGCCGCGCACGATCGCCTCGATGCGCTCCTCCTGCTCGTCGTCGATCTTCGTGCCCTTCGGGCCGAAGAACTTGATCCCGTTGTCCTCGTAGGGATTGTGAGAGGCGGACACGACGGCTGCGAGGTCGAGCCCGTAGCGGCGCACGAGCAGCGAGGCTCCGGGCGTAGGCAGCACGCCGCCGAGCAGCGCGTGCCCACCGCCCGCCGAGATGCCGGCGCCCAGCAACGCCTCGAGCATCTCGCCGGACTCGCGCGTGTCGCGCACGATCAGGACCTGCGGGACATCGGCCGGCGAGATCGCCACCGCCGCGCGTCCCAGCGCGAGCGCGAGCTCGGCGGTCAGGTGCTCGCCGGCGACCCCGCGCACCCCGTCGGTGCCGAACAGCTTGGCCTCAGCCGACACGCCGTGCGCTAGCGCTTCGAGAACTGCGGGCGCTTGCGTGCCTTCTTGAGGCCGGCCTTCTTGCGCTCCTTCGTGCGCGGGTCGCGCGTCAGGTAGCCGCGCCGCTTGAGGTCGGCGCGCAGGTTCGGGTCGGCCTCGACGAGCGCCCGCGCGATCCCGTGGCGCAGCGCGACGGCCTGGGCCGCGACGCCGCCGCCGTGGAGGCGGGCCGCGACGTCGAGCCGGCCGGCGTAGCCGGCCACCTCGAGCGGCTGGCGCGCCATGCGCTGCAGCTTGATGCGCGGGAAGAACTCGTCGAGGTGACGGCCGTTCACGCTGTAGGTGCCGTCACCGGGCCTCAGGATCACGCGCGCGACGGCGGTCTTGCGCTTGCCGGTCGCGCCGTAGCGCGCGTCGGCGGCGAGGTCGAGCGGCTCGCGCACGACGGGCCCGGCCTCCGGCTCGGGCTCCGGCTCCTCGGCCACGACGGCCGGCTCGGGCTCGGCCGGCTCCTCGGCCACGATCTCGGCCCCGGCATAGTCGGGGTACTCGCCCTCCGCGCGTTCCTCGCTCTCGAGCACCAGGTCGGGCTCGAGGTGGGCGCCCGGAATGACGACCTCCTCGACCGGCTCCTCGGCGGCCGGCTCGGCCTCGCCGTCCTCGCGCCTGCGGCGCGCGCCGGGGCGCGGCCGCTCGCCGCCCCCCTGGTCGGGCGGGCGCTCGCGCTCGGCGGCCTCGCCCTCGGCGGG
>JBLNDU010000164.1:0-7227 GCA_050261935.1 Nocardioidaceae bacterium
CCGGCAACCCGAAGATGTACTGCTACAGCGGGGGCCGCCCGGGCCCGGATCCCGACGCCTGGCTCGAGCGGGCCGAGCGCCGCACCGCCTCCTGGTGGGAGCGCTGGGGCGATTGGGTCACGGAGCGCTCGGGGCCCGAGCGCCCCGCGCCGCGACGGCTCGGGAGCCGCCGGCATCCGGCCGGCGACCCGGCGCCCGGACGCTACGTGCACGAGCCGGCGAAGGGCGCGCCCACCGTCGGGCAGCTGTAGGCGCTGCGGCTCCGTGCGCGCCCGCGGGGCCGCGCTCAGTCGGGCGCGTGCCCGTGCGCCATCGCGCGCAGGTCGAGCGCCTTGTCGAGCGTGGCCTCGTCGACGCCGCTCTCGAGCGCGACCTCCCGGATCGTGCGCTCCTCGACCACCGCGCGCTTGACGATCTCGGTCGCACGGTCGTAGCCGATGTGCGGGTTGAGCGCCGTCGCGATCGCCGGCGTCGACTCGGCGTGGCGGGCGAGCACCTTCTCGTTGGCCTCGATGCCGTCGACGCACTTCTCCGCCAGCATCGTGCAGGCCGCCGTCAGGATGCGGATCGACTCGAACAGGTTCCGCGCGATCATGGGCACGCGCACGTTGAGCTCGAAGTTGCCCTGGCTGCCGGCGACGCTGACCGCAACGTCGTTGCCCATCACCTGGGCGGCCACCTGCAGCACCACCTCGGGGATGACGGGGTTGACCTTGCCCGGCATGATCGAGGAGCCCTTCTGGAGCTCGGGGAGCTGCAGCTCGACGAGCCCGGCTCGCGGCCCGGAGCCCATCAGCACGAGGTCGTTGGCGATCTTCGTGAGCGACACCGCCACGCCCTTGAGGGCGGCGTGCAGCTCGACGAGCCCGTCGCGGTTGGCCTGCGCCTCGAACGGGTCGTCCGGCGCCTCGGCCGTCACGCCCGTGCCGGCGGCGAGCTTGCCCCTCACGCGCTCCGCGAACTCGGGGTGGGTGTTGAGACCGGTGCCGGTGGCCGTGCCGCCGAGCGGGATCTGGGACGCGCGACCGAGCGTTGAGCGGACCCGCTCGCGGCCGAGCCGCGCCTGGGCCGCGAAGCCGGCGAACTCCTGGCCGAGCGTGACGGGCACGGCGTCCATCATGTGCGTGCGGCCCGCCTTGACGAGCTCGGCGAACTCGTCCGCCTTGCGCTCGAAGGCGCCAGCAAGCCGCTCGAGCGCGGGCAGGAGGGCGTCCTGGCTCTCCGCCACGGCGGCGAGGTGCACCGCCGAGGGGAAGACGTCGTTCGACGACTGGCCCATGTTCACGTGGTCGTTCGGGTGCACCTCGTCGCCGGCCAGCGTCGCGATCACCTCGTTCGCGTTCATGTTGGAGGAGGTGCCGGAGCCGGTCTGGAAGACGTCGATCGGGAACTGGTCGTCGTGCATGCCCTCGGCGACCTCGTCGGCGGCCGCCGCGATCCGCTCGGCGAGCTCCGGGTCGAGCAGCCCGAGCTCGGCGTTCACGCGCGCGGCGGCGGCCTTGAGCCGCCCGAGCCAGCGGACCACGGGGGCCGGCACCCGCTCGCCCGAGACGGGGAAGTTGTCGATCGCCTTGCTGGTCTCGCCGCCCCAGAGCGTCTGCTCTACTGCCATGCCTCTCCTCCGTCGCCTTCCGCCCGGAGGCTACCGCTCAGCCATTGCGGCGGCCGGCCAGCTCGCCACGCCGGAAGGCGGCCGCCGCCACGTTCACGCCGGTCAGCTCCTGCCGCAGCCGGCGCACCAGCTCGGCATGGACGCCGACCTGGCTCGACGCGCCCCGGCTCGAGGCTCCCATGAGGTAGCCGAGCTCTAGCGCCGCGCGGCCCTCCGGCCGGCGCGCGGCCAGCCGCGCCAGCGGAACGGCGGCCTCGACGAAGGCCACGCCCACGGTCTGGAGCTCGCTCGCGTCGGCGCGGCTGTTGTCGAGGCAGGCGGACAGCGGCATGCCGTCGACTCGCACCCGTCCGGGCGCGGCGTGCAGCGCGGCGCGCACGCCGTCGGCGCCGTTCGTGCAGCCGGTGGGAAGGCGGTCCTCCTCCGCTCCGCAGCCCGTCGCGAGCGGGACGAGCAGCGCGGCTATCAGCAGGGGCGCGAGGACGGCGCGCACGCGCTCGATCGTAGACGCCGCGGCGCGCCGCGGTTCCGCGCGATCTTCCGTGCCTAGGCGAGTGCATTCGGGCCTCGGCACGGGCGCGGCCAGCGCTTCCGTGGTTCGATCGAAGCGTCGGCATGAATGCGGCTCGGCGCTGACGCGCGCGCCGCCCGGACGCCGCTCGCCGCTGCGCATGACCGCCCTGATCAGGATCGACCGCCTCGCCTCGCCCGATGCCAACGGCCCGGGGCCGGTGCGCTTCTGCGCTCGCTGCGCACACGTGGAGGACGCGCCGGTGGGGCTCGCGCCGGAGCGGCGCGTCTGTCCGGGCTGTCAGATGGGGTTGATGCTGGCCTGCGGGCCCCACGCGCTGCCGGATGCGGGCGCCGCCTTCCTGGTGGCGACCGCCGAGCTCCGCGTGAGCGCGGTGAGCGCCGCCGGCGAGGCCGTTCTCGGTCCCGAGCGGTCGCTCGTGGGGACGAAGCTGCTCGAGCTCCTGACGAGCCCGATCGGGAACGACGCGCTGGCCGCGGCCGTCGCGCGCGCGGCTGAGGGCAGCGGCGAGCCTGCCCTGCTGCCGGTCCGGCTGGCCTACGACGGCGCGCCACCCCACGGCACGATGGCGGCGCGGATCGCGCCCTGCTGGCCGCCCAGGGCGGCGCTCGTCACGGTCGAGCCGACGGCGTTCGGCTGGCGCTGACGGGCCGGGGTTCGCGCGGGGCGGCGCGCCGGAAGAGGGGCGGGCGCGGGTCGCGCATGGGGGTTGGGCGACTTCGACATCCATGTCATGTCGAAGTCGCCAAGCCCCCGGGGTCGGCCAGTCGGCGCCTGTGGGCTTGAGCCGCCCGGCCGTGCGTCCGATAGAGCCCATGTGCTCCTCGTGATCCTCCGCCGAACCCGCGCAACCGCCCTCAGTGCCGGAGCGGCCGATCAGCGAGCCGATGGCTACGCCGTCCCCCGGGGCGGCATGGTGCCGGCTTGAGCGGCATCAGGACGAACGCGGCGGCCGAGCTCCTCGGCGTCAGCCCGAACACGCTGCGCAGCTGGGAGCGCCGCTTCGGCTACCCGAAGCCGCGCCGTACGGAGGGCGGTCACCGCCAGTACGACCTCGGTGAGCTCGAGGCGCTCCGGCGCGCGCTGCAGGAGACTCACAACATCTCGTCCGCGATCGAGGTCGCGCGCCAGCGTGGCGAGGGGCCCAGCTCGCCGGCGCGGCTCGCCGAGGCGTTCGAGCGCTTCGACGAGTCGGCGGCCGACCGGATCCTCGAGGAGAGCCTCGCGGTGCGCTCGGTCGAGCGCACCGTCGAGGAGGTGATGCTGCCGGCGATCGAGGCGATGCAGGGCCGCGAGGCGCGCGAGGCCGAGCGTGAGCTGGCGTGCCGCTGGGCGTGCGGCTGGCTCTACGCCCAGCGCCGCGCCGCAGCGCCCGCCACGCGCCCCCACGGCGTGCTCCTGTTCGAGTCGAGCGGGAGGCTCGACGTCGAGTCGCTGCACGTGCAGGCGCTCGAGCTCGCGCTGCGCCGCGCCGGCTTCCGCACGCTGCTGCTCGCCTTCGACCTGCCGCCCGAGCGCGTCGTGCGCGCCGTGCGCGCGCTCGATCCGACGGCGTTCGTGCTGTGCGGCGGCGGCGCGACGCTCGACGTGGTCGGCCGGCTCGTCTACGCGGTCCGCCAGGTCGGCTCGGCGGCGCCCGTGTTCGAGTACCGCGAGTCGATGCCGGTCAGCGGCGAGCACGCGATCCCATCGCTCGGCATGACGCCGACCGAGGCCGCCGACCGCCTCAAGGGGTATGTCGACAGCGGCCGGATCGAGCAGGTCGGAGCGATGCAGGAGCGCGGCGCCCCCCAGCAGGCGCCGGCCGCGGCGCGTCGCTGAGCTGCGGCGGGGCCCGCGCGTCTCTGAGCCGGCCCGTCCCGGGCGTCCGCGGCTCCGCGCCGCGCTCCTCCGGCCGGGGGCGCCGCGCGTCGGCGGCGTCCGCCGGCGATCGTACGATCGCCGCCGCAATGCACGCGCTCGAGGTCGCCGACCCGCTCGCTCACCGTGCTCTCCAGGCGCTCGTGCAGGCGGACGCGGCCGTGCGCCGCGCGCTCGGCACGCAGCTCGAGCGCGGCGGCGTCAGCGCCGCCGGCTTCTCGGTGCTCGTGGTGCTCACGACGGCGGGGGGCTCGCTCGAGCTGAGGACGCTGCGCCGCCGGCTCGGCTGGAGCAAGGCGAACGCCACCGAGGTGATCGACACGCTCGAGTCGCGCGGGCTCGTGGCGCGCTGGCGCCTCGCGGGCGACCGGCGCGCGGCCGTGGTCGACCTCACCGATGCCGGCCGCGGCGTAGTGGAGCGCCTCTTCCCGGCTCACGCCGACCGCGTCCGGAGGGCGTTCGAGGCGCTCGACGACGGCGAGAAGCGCGAGCTCGCGCTGCTCTGCCGGAAGCTGGCCGCCGGACGGCGCCGCCCGCGCGACGTCCCGGGTGCGGACGCCGATCGCCGGCATAGACTCGCGCCGCGTGCAGGGCGGCGCGACCAGCTCGTCCGCGACGTGGGACGCCTTCTTCAGCGACTTCTACCTGCGCGCGTACGCCGACGACGAGCGCCAGGGCGAGGCGGAGCAGCAGGCGCTGGCCGCCGTGCGCCTCGCCGCCTGTCCCGCCGGGGGCGACCTGCTCGACGTCCCCTGCGGCTTCGGCCGCCACTCGGTGCCGCTCGCGCGCGCCGGCTATCGCGTCGTCGGGGTCGACCGCTCCGAGGCGCTTCTCGCGGAGGCGCGGCGGCGAGCAGGCGGCGAGCGATGGCCCAAGCTCGTCAGGGCCGACTACCGCCAGCTCCCGTTCGCTGATGCCAGCTTCGATGCCGCCATCAACCTCTTCACATCGCTCGGCTATCTCGGCGACGAGAGGGACACGAGCGTGCTGGCGGAGATCGGGCGGGTGCTGCGCCCCGGCGGTCGCCTGGTCATCGAGACGATGCACCGCGATCTGCTCGTGCGGAGGTTCCACGAGCAGGACTGGCGCCTGCTCGGCGAGGGCCGACTGCTGCTCGAGCAGCGCACGTTCGACGCCGCCTCGGGCGTGGCGCAGACCACCGAGACGCTGATCGGCAAGGGCGGCGAGCGTGAATCGCGCTCGTTCTCGGTTCGCGTCTACTCCGCCACGGAGCTGCTGGGCATGCTGACCCGCGCCGGGTTCGCGGAGGCCAGGTGCCACGGCGACCTCGACGGGGGGCCCTTCTCGACGGACTCGCGCCTCGTCATCGTGGGCCGGCGCCCGTAGGGCGCGGTTGCCTGCGCGTTCGCGGCGGAGGAGGCTGGTGTACCCTGGCGCCGTTGGGGGCGTCCCGGGGTCCTGCGTCGTTCTCTCGTCCGTCCGGCTGGCTGCGCGATGGGCAACCGCGTGATCGCTCGCCCGAGTGCCGCCGTCCGCGTCAAGCCGGCGGAGCGAGGCGCCCCGGCGGGCTCTGGCCGCTCGCCATCGCGCTCATGGCGGCGCTGGCGCTGGCGCTGGTCGGGCCGGCGGGGGCGAGCGCCGCCCTCACGGTGTCGCTCGACTTCGACGACGGGGCGGCCGAGGCGTACGGGGCCGGCGCGCTGCTCGAGCAGCACAACATGCGCGGCACCTTCTACGTCAACAGCGGGCTGGCCGAGGATCCCGGCTACATGACCTGGGAGCAGATCGCCGACCTGCAGCGCCGCGGCCACGAGATCGCGGGCCACACGCGGAGCCACTCGAGACTGGCGGAGGTCTACGACACGGTAGGCGCCGCGGAGGTCCGCCGCCAGGTCTGCGGCGACCGCCTCGACCTGCGACGGCACGGCTTCGACGTGACCGAGTTCGCCTACCCATATGGCTCCGGCGCCGGGAACGACGGCGTCAAGGCGATCGTGGGCGACTGCGGCTACCGCACGGGCCGCTCCGACCACGGCCTACCGAACATCTCGGCGACCACCGGGCCGTTCGCGGAGCTGATCCCGCCGGACGACCCCTACAACGTGCGGATACCGCCGGCGCCGATGTCCACGACGCCGCTCTCGACGCTGCAGGGCTACGTGACCCGCGCCGAGGCGGAGAACGGCTGGGTGAAGATTCTCTTTCATCGCATCTGCGACGGCTGCCGCCCGTACTCGACCCCGGAGCCCGTGTTTCGGGACTTCCTGGACTGGCTCGCGACGCGCGTGGTGAGCGGCGCCGTCGTCGTGAAGCCCGTCCGGCAGGTGATGGACGAGTACTGGGCATTCGACAAGGTCGCGCCGGAGACGACGATCGGCCCCGGCCCGGCGCAGGTCCCCCTCGGCGCCCCGGCCAAGTTCGAGTTCTCCTCCTCCGAGGAGGTGTCGAGCTTCGACTGCCGGATCGACGCCGGTCCATGGGAGGCCTGCTACTCGCCGAACTCATACACGGGCCTGACCGAGGCCGTGCACACCTTCGCGGTGCGCGCCACCGACCGTGGGCGCAACACGGACGCCACCCCCGCCAGCGTCAGCTTCACCGTTGGAAATCCCCCGCCGCAGACGGTCCCGAAGCCGGCACCACCGCCGCCGCCGCCGCCGCGCGACACGGCCGTCGAACCGACGGTCCCGAAGCCGGCACCACCGCCGCCGCCGCGCGACACGACCGTCGAGCTCCAGCTGAGCGCCGGGCGCGCCCAGAGGGCGCTCCGGCAGAAGGGGATCGTCGTCTGGGCGCGCTGTCCGGCCGAGCGCTGCACGGCCGCTCTGTCCGGGACGGTCAGGATCCCCGGCGCCAAGCGGCTGCAGCTGCGGCGCCTCACGAGGGCGCTTCCCGGCGGCAGGCGCGTCAAGCTCACGCTGCGGCTCACGCGCAGGCAGCTCGAGCAGCTGGCCCGCGCGCTCCGGACCCGCGGCGCCCGCGTCGAGCCCACCGCATCGGTCACCGTGTCCGTCACCGACGCCTCCCGCAACCGGAGGAGCGAGACCGTGACGATCCGACTGACGAGGTGATCTGGACGCCGCGAGGGGAGGCCCGGCGAGCTGGCCCTACGAGCCCTCCTGCCAGCGGACGACCCGCCCGCCACGCGCCGTGCAGCGCATGTCCATCCACTCGTAGCGGCTCTCGAGCACGAGGCAGCGCCAGACGAGCCCGATCGCCCTGGTGCGCTCGGCCTTGCGTCGCCATTCGCTGTCGCTCCTAG
>JBLNDU010000165.1:0-3582 GCA_050261935.1 Nocardioidaceae bacterium
AGCGCACCGAGACCACCGTGCGCCAGCGCGAGCTCCTCAGCGCGCTCGACGTGCCCGAACCACCCCGCTTCCTCGCGATCAAGCCCGCGCCCAAGCGCGCCTAGTAACCACACCCATCAGCACCCGCGGCGGTTCCCCCTGCTCCCATGCGGGTTTCGCGACCTGGCTCACCTAGCAACTGTCGAAGCCGGGAGACAGACCCGTGCCGAATGAAGCCCGCGAGCGGCCGCTCACCGTGGACGGGAAGCGCGGCCTCTCCCGACGGAGGGATTCGAACCTTCGACGCCGCTTGACGAGAGCCGGACCGGGGCGGTGACTGCGGGCACGATCGGGCACCGCCGGCTACGTTTCACCTGCAAGAGGTGCGGATCTCGAGCGCGGTAGGGACCGCCGTTGCCGGCGGCCCCCCGCACAGATCCCAGCGTGCACTGCTAGCGCACTGGGCTCCTCCCTCGGGTACGAGCGGAGAACCGCGCATCGGGATACGGATGCCGCACGCGGGCGGGCGGTAGCCATCGGATCGCGAGGCGATTCATGCGCTCCCAGTCCAACCGCGAGCGCTGGCTGCGGCGCCGTAGCGCGTGTCGCCAGTGCCGGGTTGCCTGTGTTCGGAACGCGATGATCGCGTCGCTGTTGTTGGGCACGGCGTAGTAGGCGAGGTGCCCTCGCACCACGCTTCCAAGCCATGCGCCCTGCTCGGGGATGGGCAGATGCCGGCGGCGCATCAGCTCGGTCTTGACCTCGCGTAGCTTGGCCCGCATCCGCTTCTTGCTGGTGACGCGCTTGAGCGTGAAGCGCCCTTTCCTCGTCTTCGCGCAGATGTGGGTGAAGCCGAGAAACTGGAACGTCTCAGGCTTGCCGAGCCCCCGCGCCTTGCGGCTCTGGGCGGCGAACCGCCCGAACTCGATCAGGCGCGTCTTCTCGGGGTGCAGCCCCAGCGCGAACTTCGCGAACCGCTCGCGAAGATCGCGGAGGAACCGCTCGGCGTCGTCACGGTGCTCGAAGCCCGCGATGTAATCGTCGGCGAAGCGCACGATGACAACGTCACCGCGCGCCTGCCGGCGCCTCCACTGGTGGGCCCACAGGTCGAGAACGTAGTGCAGGTAGACGTTCGCGAGCAGCGGCGATGCCGATGCCCCTTGCGCCGTACCTTCCACGCTCTCAGACCAGTTCCCGTTCTCGATGACCCCTGCGGCGAGCCATTTCTGGATCAGCCGCAGGATCCTGCTGTCCGCGATCCGGTGCTCGAGGAACTTCAGAAGCCACGACTGGTCGAGGCTGGTGAAGTAGTCGCGGATGTCCGCGTCGAGCACGAAGTTCACGCGCTTGTTGAGGATCCCGGCCGCGAGCGCATCCAACGCGTCATGCGGTGAGCTCCCAGGCCGAAACCCGTAGGAGAAGCCGACGAAGTCCACCTCGTAGATGCCGTTGAGCACCTCGACGACGGCGCGCTGCAGGATCTTGTCCTCCAGCGCCGCGACACCGAGCGGCCTGAGCCGCCCGTCCCGCTTGGGGATGTACGCCCTCCGGACCGGCTTCGCCCGGTAGCTCCCGCGCTGGACCCGGGCGTGCAGATCCCGGAGATTGGCCTCCAGGTCCTGCCCGTAGTCGTGCCACGTCACGCCGTCCACCCCCGGCGCGGCCTTGGGCCGAAGCGCCCCATAGGCCGCCCGCAGGCGATCGACATCGACATGGTGCAGGAGCGCGGTGAA
Organism: Nocardioidaceae bacterium; assembly: GCA_050261935.1. Classification (GTDB taxonomy): domain Bacteria; phylum Actinomycetota; class Thermoleophilia; order Solirubrobacterales; family Thermoleophilaceae; genus JBLNDU01. The sequence continues at coordinate 1,713 of JBLNDU010000165.1, forward strand.
CCTCGCGTCCTTGTCCTTCTGTGCGATTCGACGCACGCGGCCCAGCGCACTTGGCGCGCCTTGCCCGGCTCTGCGTCCGGGGCGCGTTTTGCTGGTCGCGTTCCCCTCGGGCAGCCCCCTTTCCTCCACCGCCTCCGCGACCGCTTGCGCGGCGTTGTTCGGCGGCTTCGCAGGTACTACGGGGCTGTCTGACTTCCCGCGGTCGTGCATCGAGGGATTACGGCCTTGGCCTTCCCCTCGCGGCCCGCGACCTCCTCCGATATACCACCCCGCGAGCCATCCGGGACGGGGCATCATCGGCGGGGACGGGCGACCGCGGGACCTCCCGGTTCTCGCGCCTGGAGACTCCGTGCATGCGCAGGTTCTTCGACCGCGCGGGGTCCGCCGGCCACTCGCGATGACGCGACCGGCGATGTTGCCTTCCGCCTCGCTTAACGGCGTCGGCACCCCGAAGCCCTTGATTACGCGGCTCGATGGCCCAGCCTGCACGTACCCCTGTCAACGCTTCGCTGCGCCCTCGCGGGTCGCCAACGCATGACTCGGGGCCACCGTGGATCGCTAGTCCTTCGATGTAGAGCGTTCTCATCTCCTTCTCCAGGCCGGTTTATCCCGGCGCTTTCTAAGCGTTCAGTCGGGTGGGGGGACATAACTGCGGGTTGTCGAGTCCCGTCGCGTGGAGCGGGCGGAGGCCGAAGCGGTCTATGAACAGGGTCGTGAGGTCGTCGTGGCGGTGCTGTTGCGAATGGACGCGCAGATCCAGGCGCTGAGTGAGCGGGTCGCCAAACAGGAGGAGCGCATCGCGCAGCTCGAGCGGCGGCTTGGTCGTGACTCGCGCAACTCGTCGCAGCCTCCGAGCCAGGATCCGCCGAGCAGCGCGCCGCGCCGGAGCAAGGATCCGTCGGGGCGCAAGCAGGGCGCCCAACCCGGTAGTGAGGGCAAGGGACGGGGAGCCGTTGCCGACCTCGGCGGTCGACGACGTTGTGGTGCACTGGCCGGCGCGGTGTGGCTGCGGGCACGTCTTCGGCGCGGGCGAGTTGGTCGCGGTCGGCAGGCCGGTGCGCCACCAGGTCGAGGAGCTGCCGCGGCTGGCGGTCACAGTGACCGAGCATCAGTGCCCGCGGGTGCGCTGCTCGGACTGCGGCAGGCGCTCGCGCGCCGAGGTGCCGGCCGCTGTTGCGGCCAGCGCATTCGGGCCGCGCTTCCAGGCCGCCGTGGCGGTGCTGTCGGTGCGCAATCGCGTCTCGCGGCGCGACGTCGTGGAGTGTTGTGAGCAGCTGTTCGGCGCGCGGCTCAGCGCCGGCACGGTCGATGCGATCCTGACCAGGGTTGCCGCTGCGCTCGAAGCTCCGGACGCCGATCTGCTCGAGCGTGTCCGTGCCGCCAGGGCGCTGAACATGGACGAGACCGGCTGGCGGGCGTCGGTGCCCGTCCCGACGCTGCTGGGCAGCGGCGCGCACTGTGGGGCGCCTTCACCGGTCGCCACGCCGTGCTGCGCGTCCGCTCAGACCGCCACGAAGACCACGCCCGTGAGCTGTTGGCCGACACCAGCGCGGTCGTCAGCTCGGATCGCTGGCGGGCATACACACATCTGCCGCTCGCTCGAAGACAGATCTGCTGGGCACACCTGCGTCGCGACTTCAAGGCCCACGCCGAAGCGCTCGCTGCCGAAAAGGAGTTCGGCGAGGCGGGGCTCAGGGTCTGCGAGGAGCTGTTCTGGACCTGGGAGATCTACCAGCACAGCCGCGATCGCAAGGAACTGCGACGGCGCATCCGGGCGCTGCGCCGCGAGTTCAAGCCGATCCTGCGCAGCTATGCCGGCAAGCAGGCCCGCTACCGCCACACCCGCGGGATGGCCCGCAACCTGCTCAAG
>JBLNDU010000166.1:0-4408 GCA_050261935.1 Nocardioidaceae bacterium
ACCCAGGTGTTCGAGGGCATCGTCATCAAGCGTCAGGGCAGCGGCGCGCGAGAGACGTTCACCGTGCGCAAGCAGTCGTTCGGCGTCGGCGTCGAGCGCACGTTCCCGGTCCACTCGCCGACGATCGAGCGGATCGTGATCGCCGCGCGCGGCGACGTGCGGCGCGCACGGCTCTACTACCTGCGCGAGCGCGTCGGCCGTGCGGCCCGCGTGCGTGAGCGCCGCTACACGGCGCAGGAGCAGGCCGCCGACGTGCGCGCCGTGGCGGGCGACGAGGAGGCCCGACCGGGCGAGCCGGAGTCGGGGGCGCCCGTGGGGGCCGACGCCGAGGTCCCACCGCCGGACTCGGGGGCCGAGCCCGGAGGTGCGCCCGAGGCCGAGGGCGCCGAGGACGCCCAGCCGGAGGCCGCCTCGCAGACCGCTCCTGAGGACGAATAGCGCGGGGACGCCGGCTCGGCCGGAGCGTGGTGGCCAAGACGAAGAAGCACAGCGCCCGCGGCTCGCTCGTCGAGCTCGTCCTGATCGTGGCCGTGGCGCTCGGGCTCGCGCTGGCCATCCAGGCGTTCCTCCTCAAGCCGTTCCGCATCCCGAGCGAGTCGATGGTCCCGACGCTCGACGTGGGCCAGCGCGTCCTGGTCGACCGCGTGAGCTACCGCTTCGGTGACCCTGGACGCGGCGACATCGTGGTCTTCAAGCCGCCGCGCGGAGCCGACGACAACGTCTGTGGCGTGCAGCACTCGAGTGAGTCGGCCTGTCCGCGGCCGACCAGCGAGCGCTCGAAGACGAACTTCATCAAGCGCGTCGTGGCCGTGGGAGGCGACCGCCTGAAGGTGCTCGGCGGCCACGTCTACGTGAACGGCCGCCGGCAGGCGGACGGCTACGCGCGTCCCGACGACAGCTGCTCGATCTGCAACCTGCCGCGCGAGATCACGATCCCGAAGGGCTACTACTTCATGATGGGCGACAACCGCGGCGAGAGCGCGGACAGCCGCGAGTGGGGGCCGGTCCCGAAGAAGTGGATCATCGGGAAGGCCTTCATGACTTACTGTCCGCCCGGGCGCATCGGCACGCTCTGACGCCCGCGGGGTCCGGGCCGCCGGCGCGGCTCGGTCCGCCCGAGGGGCCGGCGCGCGTGTCCCGCCGTGGCGGGAAACCCGTTGCGAGCGCGATTCCCGGCGCGCGCGGCGGCGGCTGCCGCCGCAGGTCGCCGTATCATCGCCGCGCCCGTGGAGAGCCCAGCGCCAGCCCACGTCCCGGCGCCCGCAACCGAGGCGGCCACCTCCGCGCCGGCCCGACGTCGCGGCTCCAGCCCGGCTCCCCGCCGCACCGGGCGCCGCCTGTTCGCCTTCGATCGGGCGCTCGGCCGTCGCTACGTGGCCGGCGCCGACGAGGCGGGGCGGGGCTCGCTCGCGGGCCCGCTCGTGGCTGCGGCGGTCCTGTTCGACCTCCACCGGCTCGGCCTGTCGGAGCGCCGCGCCCTGGCTCGGCTCAACGACTCGAAGCAGCACACCGCGGCCGCGCGCGAGGAGCTCTACCCGCTCGTCCTGCGCGCGGCTGCGCGCGCCTCGATCGTCACGCGCTGCGTTCGCGGCATCGACGCGCGCGGGCTGCACGCCACGAACCTCGACGCCCTGCGACGGGCGCTCCTGTGCGTCGCCCGCGAGGACGCGATCTGCCTCGTGGACGGGTTTCGCGTCCGCGAGCTGGGTTTCGAGCAGCGGCCGGTCGTTGACGGCGACTGCCGGAGCGCCGCGATCGCGGCTGCCTCCGTCCTCGCCAAGGTCACCCGAGACCGGTACATGCGCCGCGCCGCCGAGCGCCACCCGGGCTGGGAGTTCGCCACGAACGTCGGCTACTCGACGCCCGAGCACCGCGCCGCCATCCGGGAGCGCGGCATCTCCTCGATCCACAGGCTCTCGTTCCAGTCGATCGCGTATCAGCAGCTGGACCTCCCGGGCGAGGGCTCAGAAGGCCTCCTCGAGGTGGTCGAGCTCGAGCAGGCGGCCGTCGGGCGTGAGCGTGACGCCCACGGCGTCGAAGCGGATCTCTGACGGCCTCCCGGCCGGTGGCGAGCAGGCGCGGGCGCGCTCGGCCAGCCAGGCCCGCGCCAGCAGCCGGAGCCGACGGCGCTTGCGCGCCCCGATCGCCACGAGCGGGTTGAGCGGGCCGAGCGGCGCCGTGGCTACACGCGTCTTCACCTCGCAGAAGACGAGCGCCCGCTCGCTGCGGGCGACCAGGTCGAGCTCGCCATCCCGGGTGCGGAAGTTGCGGTCGAGCACCCGTAGCCCGAGCGCCTCGAGGTGCCCCGCCGCGAGCTGCTCGCCGCGCGCGCCGAGGGCGCGGCGCGGATCGGCGCCTCGGCGCGCTCCCGGCGCGACCTCGACCCCGCCCGGCGTGCTGGTCCCGGCGGAGGTCGGCCCCGCGTCGAACGGTCGCTCACGGCCCTGACCCATCTCACTCGCGACGCTACGGAGCGGCGACGCGGCTGTGGGCCACATGCGTAACGGTTTCGCACCGTCGCGCCGGCTCGCCGCGTCGAAGTCGTAACGCCGATGCGCCACGGGTGTGGCGCGGCGTCCTAGCGTCAGCGGCGTGCTCGCCAGCGTCGCCACGTTCACGATCGAGGGAGTGGGCAGCCGGGAGGTCACGGTCGAGGTCGACGTACGCCGTGGGCTGCCCACCTTCACGCTCGTCGGGCTGCCCGATCGCGCGATACGGGAGTCGCGCGAGCGCGTGCGCGCGGCCGTGCTCAACTCGGGCCTGGACTTCCCCATGCAGCGGCTCACCGCGAACCTCGCGCCCGCTCACCTGCGGAAGGCCGGGCCGAGCTTCGACCTCGCGATCGCCGTGGCGCTGCTCGCCGCGAGCGGCCAGGTCCCGCCCGACGGGCTGGCCGAGTGCGCGGTCTGCGGCGAGCTGTCTCTCAGCGGAGCGCTGCGGCCCGGACGCGGAGCGCTCGCGGCCGCGCTCGGCGCCCGCGAGGCCGGCTACCGCCGCCTCATCGTCCCCGCCGAGGACGGGCCGGAGGCGGCGCTCGCGGATTCGGTCGAGGTCCTCCCCGTGCCGAGCGTCGCCCGCCTGGCGGACCTCCTGCACGGGCGCTGGGCGCCGGCTCGGCCGTGCCGAGCCGCGCCGTCCCTCGCGCCGGCCGAGCGCGCGGACCTCGCGGACGTGCGGGGGCAGGACGACGCCAAGCGCGCGCTCGAAATCGCCGCCGCCGGCGCCCACAACGCCCTGATGGTCGGCCCGCCCGGCACGGGAAAGACCATGCTCGCGCGCCGGCTGCCGGGCATCCTGCCGCCTCCGAGCTTCGGTGAGGCGCTCGAGATCACTCAGGTCCGAAGCGTGGCCGGCACGGGAGACGGGGCGCTGGCGCGCGAGCGCCCGTTCCGCGCTCCACACCACACGATCTCGCCTCAGGGCCTCGTCGGGGGTGGTTCCGTGCCACGGCCGGGGGAGGTCACCCTCGCTCACAGGGGCGTCCTCTTCCTCGACGAGCTCGCGGAGTTCGCGCGCGCGGCGCTCGACGCGCTACGTCAGCCGCTCGAGGAGGGCCGCGTCGAGATCACGCGCGGGCAGCGCACGATCTCCTACCCGGCACGCGCGATGGTGGTCTGCGCCTGCAACCCGTGCCCCTGCGGGCGCAGAGGTGGCGACTGCAGCTGCAGCCAGGGCGAGCTCGCCCGCTACGAGCGTCGCCTGACCGGACCGCTGCTGGATCGGCTCGACGTCGTCTGCCAGGTCTCCGCGGTGCCGCCCGCCCGGCTCGTCGGGGAGGCGGCCGACGGAGAGCCGTCGGCGCGCGTGCGCGCACGCGTGGCGGCGGCGCGCGAGCGTCAGCGTGCGCGGCTGAGCGGCACCGGGGCGCGCTGCAACGGCGACATGGACGCCGCCCTCACGCGGAGGCAGGTCAAGCTCGCGCCTCCTCTGAGAGCGCGTCTCACGACGCTGCCCGACGACGCGCTGCTCAGCGGGCGCGGCCACGACCGCGTGCTGCGGGTCGCGCGCACCATCGCGGACCTCGGCGGACGCGACATCGTGACGCTGGACGACCTCGACGAGGCGCTCGCCTACCGGCTGCCCGGGGCGGCGCCGCTCGCGGCATGACCGGCGCCTGCGACGGTTGTCTCCGGCGCGGGCGGCTGCTGGCGCGCCTCGCGCCGCGCATCGCCGGCCTGCTCGACCGCCCGCGACGTCGGCCGCTAGGCCTCCTGGCGCTCTCGGACGACGAGCTGAGCGACGCGGGGGCGCCGCGGCACGGAGGCGAGCTCCGAGCCGGGCTCGCCGACTTCGACGCGCGCGCGGAGCGCGCCCGCCTCGAGGCGGTCGGCGCCGGCGCCGCGTGCAGCCATGGGAGCGCATACCCGGCTCCGCTCAGGGAGCTCGTCGACGCGCCGGCGGTCGTCTA
>JBLNDU010000167.1:0-3431 GCA_050261935.1 Nocardioidaceae bacterium
GCGCCCACGCCGGCCCAAGCGCCGCTCCCGCCCAGCTCGCCGCCGGCGCCGATCCAGCCGCCCCCGCCGCCCGACCCGGCGGCCGAGTTCTCGCCCGGACCCCCGGTCGAGGCCGCGTCCGCCGCCGCGCCGAGCCAACCGGCGGCCGCCGCCACGAGCGCCAGCCCGGGCGCCGGCGAGTTCGCGCCGTAGGGCGCGGTGCGTTCGCGTCGAGGTAGCGTGCGGTGCCCTTGAGCTCACGCCACGTCGAGCACGCACGACTCGGGTGAGGATCGCCCCGCGATCCGCGCGCTCGATACGGTGACCCGGCGCCCCCCGGCTCGATCGGAGCGACGGACGAGCCGTCGTGATGCGACGAGGCGGGATTGCGTCGTGACCCCGACGGACCCGAGATAGCCCATGCCGAAGCGCTTGGTCGTGTGTTGCGACGGAACCTGGAACCGGCCCGATCAGCTCGACGACGGGATCCCCGCGCCCACCAACGTGTCCAAGCTGGCGCTGGCGGTCGCGCGCGAGGACAGCACGGGGACGGCCCAGCTCCTCCACTACCAGCCGGGCGTGGGCACGCGGCGGCGCGAGCGGATCCGCGGCGGCGCACTGGGGTTCGGTCTCTCCCGCAACGTGCGCGAGTGCTACCGGTTCCTGGTCGAGACCTATGAGCCCGGCGACGAGCTCTACCTCTTCGGGTTCAGTCGCGGCGCGTACACCGCTCGCAGCACCGTCGGACTCGTCCGCAACTGCGGCATCCTGCGCGCCGAGCACGGCGATCGGATCGGGGATGCCTATCGCCTCTACCGCGCGCGAGCGAAGCGCACGGAGCCGAACGCCATCGAGGCGCAGGTGTTCCGGCGGATGCACTCCCACCCCGACGCCGACATCCAGTTCGTGGGCGTCTGGGACACCGTCGGCTCGCTGGGCATTCCGGTCGACGGTCTCCGCCTGCCGGTCGTGGCCAAGCTGTGGAGCTTCCACGACACGGCGCTCAGCAGCCGCGTGCGTCACGCCTACCACGCGCTCGCCATCGACGAGCGACGCGGGCCCTTCAAGCCGACGCTCTGGCAGCAGCAGGAGCACGCAACCGAGCAGACGCTCGAGCAGGTGTGGTTCGCCGGCGTCCACTCCGACGTCGGCGGTGGCTACAGGGACCCCGCGCTGTCCGAGATTCCGCTGTTGTGGATGGTCGATCGCGCCCGCGCGTGTGGCCTGGCTTTCGAGCCGGACCGCCTCGCACTCGCGAGCGGCGCCGTCGACGACGAGCTCCGGCACGTCGGGGCGCACGTCGCGCCCGACGCCCTCGGGACGCTGCACAACTCGCTCAAGGGCTTCTACCTGCTGCTCCAGCGCTACCAGCGGCCGCTCGTCGCCGACGGCGGCTCGGTGGCCTCGAGCGCGGTTCGACGCCACCGCGAGCGATCCGACTACAACCCTCCCGGGCTCTCCGCCTACCTCACGACTGGCCCCGTCACGACTGTCCAGGACAGCCGGTAGGGAGGGCGCAGAGCCGAGATCCCCGCCTCTCGTCGCGGCCGGAATGCGGCGAGCCTCACGGTAATCGTGCTCGACGCCGTCGCCGGTGTTCGTCACGCCGGCCCCGACGGCCGCGTGCCGCTTGGTCCAGGCCGATCAGCCGGCCGTCCTGCCCGTGCGCCGGCCGCGTCCGCAGCACGGGCTCGTCGCCAACGCGCGCGTGACCTTCTCCGCGTCGGTCCAGCCGCCCCCGCGGCCCGACCCGGCGGCCGAGTTCGCACCCGGACCCCCGGTCGAGGCCGAGTCCGCCGGGGCGCCGAGCTCCCCTGCCACCTCAGCCCCGGGCCACGACCTTGGGACCTGGCGAGTTCGCGCCGTAGCGCCCCAGGCAACGCGCCGCTGGCGCGCTCGAGAGATGGCGCCGCTGGCACACGGTCGCCGCAAGGCGGCCGCGCAGACCTCGTCGTCGAGCCCGCCGAGCTCCCCGGCTGCGAGCGGCCGGCGCAGATAGATGAGCTCGCCCGGACGAGCCCCGGCTCCACCGCGCACGTCGTCGTCCATGCTCAGTCGCGCGCCGGGAGCGGCTGACCGACGCCGCTCGGGCCGAGCCGGCGCTCGTACTCGACGACGGGAAGCCCGAGGGGCGAGTCGTCGCGCACGTCGCCCGTCGTCGTCCAGCCCTCGCGCTCGTAGAACCGCCGTGCCCGGCCGGCGCCGCGGGGCGTCCACAGCCGCATGCGGGCATTGCCGCGCTCGACTGCCTCGGCGACCGCCGCGTCGAGCAGCGCCGAGGCCAGGCCGCTGCCCTGCCAGGGCGGGCGCACGAACAGCTGCCAGAGGTTGACGCTCCCGGGAGGCGCCGCCTCGGGCTGCACGAAGGTGAACGGGGACAGGGCGACGTGACCGGCCGGCATCCGGTCATCGAACGCGAGCAGGCACCACACGCCGGGCCGCCCGAGCGCGGCGGCGAGCGCCGCGCGCCCCGGCTCCCCGACGCTGCTCTCGGGCGGCGCCCACCCGGCGGGCGCCCAGTCGCGGTAGCCGTCGAACGCCTCCGCCACGGTCTGCGCGATCACGCCCGCGTCGGCCGGCCCGGCCGAGCGGGTCACGAACCTCCCAAGGCGCCCATCACGCACTGGGCGATCATGCCCGCCGCTGCGGCGGAGCCCACGCTCGCCCACGAGCTGACGGCCCCTGCAGCCCGCGCGGGGTGTGAGATCGGCGACCGCGACGCCGGAGCGCCCTGAGGCGGACGAGTACGGCCCAGCGCTCCTGCACGGCGCCAAGGAAGCGGGGTTAGCCTTACCGGAGGCGCCAGATGGTCGAGCTGCCTGCGCAAGCCGCGCCCGAGTCACCTGTCGACCTTCAAGCCGCGTGAGCGCGCCGCCCGCACGCCGACGGCCTGCTCATCGTCATGGTCGTCGACGACATCGACGCTGAGTACGCGCGTTTGACGGCCCCCGGCACCGCGATCCTCACGCCCATCGAGACCGAGGAGTGGGGCGAGCGCTACTTCCAGGTCGAGGACCCGAACGGCGTCGTAGTCCAGCTGGTGCAGTGGGTCGCGGCGCCGTCCGAGGGCGTCACGGCCTAGCTCCATTCAGACTCGCGTCCGTCGGCCCTCACCGGCCTCGTTGAGGTCCACGCGGCCGCGTCCTCCTCACGCCGGGGCGGCCGGCCGGGTCCCGCCCGCTGCCGGCGGAGTGGTTCGCGGCTCCGCCCGAGCACCCGGCGGCGCGCGGAGCACGTGCTCGTCGCCCACCCGCCGCGTGACCTTCTGCGCGTCGAGGTGCTCGAGCAGGGCCTGCGCGTAGCGTCGCGTGGTGCGGAGCTCGTCGCGCACCGCCGCGATCGTGGCCCGGCCGTCGCGCCGGCAGATCGCGACGGCGGCCGCGCTCAGCTCGGCGAGCGGCTCGGGCGCGAAGTGGAGGTTGCGCGCCACGCGCACGGCGCGGCCGGCGCGC
>JBLNDU010000168.1:0-4128 GCA_050261935.1 Nocardioidaceae bacterium
TGCTCTCGCGCGACGTGCGGCCGAGGGACCTCGGCCTCCTGATCCTCGACGAGGAGCAGCGCTTCGGCGTCAAGCAGAAGGAGCTGCTGCGCCAGCTCAAGCTGAGGGTGGACGTGCTGTCGCTGTCCGCCACGCCGATACCGCGCACGCTCCAGATGTCGCTCGCCGGGCTGCGCGACATCTCCGTGATCGAGACGCCGCCCGAGGGTCGCCGCCCCGTCAAGACCTACGTGGGCGAGTACGACGAGGAGCTCGTGCGGCGCGCGATCGAGCGCGAGCTCGAGCGCGGCGGGCAGGCCTTCTTCCTGCACAACCGCGTCGAGACGATCGCCGAGACCGCCGAGCGGGTCCGCGCGCTCGTGCCGCGCGCGCGCGTGCTCGTGGCGCACGGCCAGATGCCCGAGGGCGAGCTCGAGACCGTCATGCTCGACTTCCTGCGCGGCGCCGCCGACGTGCTCGTCTGCACCACGATCGTCGAGTCGGGCCTCGACATCGCGAGCGCCAACACGCTGATCGTGGAGCGCGCCGACGAGCTCGGCCTGGCGCAGCTCTACCAGATCAGGGGCCGCGTCGGGCGCTCGCGCGAGCGCGCCTACGCCTACCTCTTCTACCCGTCCGCGGCGGCGCTCGGCGAGGAGGCCGCGGCCCGGCTGTCGACGCTGTCCGACTACACGGAGCTCGGCTCGGGCTTCAAGATCGCCATGCGCGACCTCGAGATCCGCGGCGCGGGCAACCTGCTGGGCGCCGAGCAGTCGGGCCACGTGGCGGCGGTCGGCTTCGAGCTGTACGTGTCGATGCTCGACGAGGCGGTGGCCGCGCTGGCGGGCGACTCGGCGGAGCCGGCTCCCGAGCCGGTGCGGCTCGACATCCCGGTCGACGCGTACGTCCCAGGCGAGTACGTGCCCTACGAGGCCGCGAAGATCGAGGTGCACCGGCGCGTGTCCGGCGCGCGCGAGGTGGCGAACCTGATCCTGCTGCGCGAGGAGCTCGCGGACCGCTTCGGGCCGCTGCCCGAGCCGCTCGAGAACCTGATCCGGCTCCAGGACGCGCGCATCAAGCTCGGCCGTGCGGGCGCGCGCAGCGTCGACTTCGTCGGCGGGCGGCTGGCGGTGGCGCCCATCGAGCTCGACTCGAAGGGCGCCAGGGCGCTCCGCGAGAAGCTGCCCGAGGCCGTCTACGACTCCGGTCGCAGCACCGTGCGCGTGCGCGTACCGGACGAGCCCGCGGACCGCTTTCCGGCGGTCGTCGCGGCCGCCGAGGCGATCCTCGAGGTCGCCACCGAGCCGCGCAGCGAATGAGCTTCGCTAGCATCGGACGCTCCCCGGCTCGTCGCTTAGCCGCCCTTTACGCCGAGCGGCTACCCCTCCTCAGGATGAGAACACCTCGCACCAAGCTCGTCTGCGCGCTCGCGGCCATCGGCCTCGGCGCCGGCGTGCTCGCGGGCTGTGGGAACGACGTGCCGGCGGGATCCGTCGCCACCGTCGGCGACACCAACATCACCAAGCAGGATCTCGACAAGTGGCTCGCCACCGCCGCCCAGGGTCAGGCGCAGGGCAGCGACCCCGTCGTGCCCGATCCGCCGGACTTCGAGAAGTGCGTCGCCGCCAAGCGGAAGCAGCCGCGGGCGAAGGGCGCGCGCAAGCCGAGCGACGCGACGCTCAAGAAGCAGTGCCAGCAGCAGTACGACCAGCTCAAGCGCGAGGTGATGCAGTTCCTGATCCAGGCCGAGTGGGTGCAGCAGGAGGCCAAGGCCCAGGGCGTCAAGGTGTCGGACGCCGAGGTCAGGCGCTCCCTCGAGGACCAGAAGAACCAGGTGTTCCCCAACGAGAAGGCCTACAAGCAGTACCTCAAGACCTCCGGCATGACCGAGCAGGACATCCTCTTCCGCGTCAAGGTCGACACGCTCCAGCAGAAGCTCAGCCAGAAGATCACCCAGCGCGAGGCCAAGGTCACCGACGCGGACGTCGAGGCCTACTACGAGAAGAACAAGAAGCGCTTCGCGCAGCCCGAGCGCCGCGACCTGCTCGTCGTGCTCACGAAGACGCGGGCCAAGGCCGAGCAGGCCAAGCGCGCGCTCGAGCGCGGCCAGAGCTGGAAGGCCGTCGCGCGCCGCTACTCGATCGACGAGGCGTCCAAGTCGCAGGGCGGCAAGCTGCCCGACGTCGCGCGCGGGCAGCAGGAGCGGGCGCTCGACCGGGCGGTGTTCAACGCTCGGAAGGGCAAGGTCGTCGGCCCCGTCAAGACCCAGTTCGGCTGGTACGTGTTCAAGGTGACGAGGGTGAAGCCCGCCTCGCAGCAGTCGCTCGAGGAGTCGAAGGACACGATCAGGAGCCTGCTGCGCTCGGAGCGCCAGCAGAAGGCGATCGACGGGTTCATCAAGACCTTCCGCGAGGACTACAAGGACAAGACGACCTGCGCCGACGGCTACGTGGTGGCCGAGTGCAGCAACGCCCCCAAGGCCGAGACCGACACCGGGGCCGTCTCGGGCGGCACGCCCGGCGGGTCGTCGGGTGGCGCGTCCGGGGGCGTGCAGCCCACGCCGGAGCAGCCGAGCCAGCCCTAGTGCCGGCTCCGCGCGAGGCGGCGCCCACCGGTGGGACGGCCGGCCCGCCCTCGGGGCGCTCGCGCGACCTGTCCGAGGCGCTGCTGCGCCTCGACGCGATCACGCGTCGCCTGCGACGCGACTGCCCCTGGGACCGCGAGCAGGATGAGCGCTCGATCGTCCCGCACACGGTCGAGGAGGCCTACGAGCTGGCCGACGCCGCCCACCACGGCGACGACGCCGCGCTGCTCGACGAGCTCGGGGACGTGCTGTTCCAGGTCTACTTCCTCGCGCTGCTCCTCGACGAGCGCGGCGCCGGCAGCCTGCTCGAGGTGGCGGACGGCTGCCGCGAGAAGCTCGTCCGCCGCCACCCGCACGTGTTCGGGGACGCGGAGGCGCACACCGCCGGCGAGGTGCTGCGCAGCTGGGGGCGGATCAAGCGCGAGGACGAGCGCGGCGGCGAGCTGTTCGGCCGCCTGCCCGAGACCCTGCCCGCGACGCTGTACGCGCTCAAGCTGCGCAGGCGCGCGGCGAGCGCCGGCGTCGAGCGCGAGCCGCCTCGCGTCGAGGACGCCGCGCTGCGGCTGCGCGAGGCCGGCGACCGGGAGGAGCTCTTCGCGGCCGCGGGGCTCCTCCTGATGGCCGCCGTGGCGGCCGCCGGCGAGGCCGGCGTCGACCCCGAGCTCGCGCTGCGCGAGGCGGCGGAGAGCTACAGGCGCGAGATCGAGGCGGCGGATGACCTCGGATGACGATCCACATCGGCACCTCCGGCTGGAGCTACGACCACTGGAGCGACGTGCTCTACCCGCCGGGCGCGCCGCCTCGGGACCGGCTCCGCTACTACACGGGCTCGTTCGAGACGGTCGAGCTCAACGCCAGCTTCTACCGCTGGCCCAAGCTCGAGACTTTCCGCGGCTGGCGCCGCCGGCTGCCGGATGCCTTCCGCTTCTCGGTCAAGGCGCCGCGGGGTCTGACCCACGCCAGGAGGCTCTATGCGCCGGAGGCCTGGGTCGAGCGGATCGCGGCCTCTTGGCAGGAGCTGGGTGACAAGCGTGCCGTGCTGCTCGTGCAGCTGGCCTCCGCCCACGTCCGAGACGTCGCGCGGCTCCGGTACTTCCTCGAGCAGCTGCCGGGCTGGATCCGCACGGCGGTCGAGTTCCGCCACCCGAGCTGGAACGACGAGCATGTGTTCGGGTTGCTGGAGCGCCACGAGGTGGCCTACTGCGTCATGAGCGGCGCCCACCTGCCATGCGTGCTCCGTGCCACGGCGCCCTTCGTGTACGTGCGCCTGCACGGCCCCGATCGACAACATCTCTACGCGGGCTCCTACTCGGACGCGGACCTGGCGTGGTGGGCCGACCGGCTCCGCGAATGGGAGGGGTCGGGCAGGGACGTCTTCGCCTACTTCAACAACGACGGATACGGGAATGCGGTGCGCAACGCCGCCGCGCTCCGCCAGCTCTTGAGCTGCTGACCAAGCCCCGCCGTCTCGGTCCACGGCAGGAGCGCGCCGCCGCGCCGCGAACAGGGCCGCGATGGCTGACCGAGTAGCTCCGTCGCCCCGCGCGGCCCGGCCGCGCGGGCGG
>JBLNDU010000169.1:0-4914 GCA_050261935.1 Nocardioidaceae bacterium
CAGCGCTGAGAGCCGGCGGTCGAGCCGGCCGCTCACGGTGCCTGCTCGAGCTCGCGGAGCGCCACGCGGAGCTCCTCCGTGCGCCCCGGCTCGGGCGCCGCGGCCTCGAGTCGCTCGTGGAAGCGCTGCGCCTCGGCGGACAGGAGCTCTTCGACGCGCTCGAGCAGGTCGGCGCGCGCGCGCTCGGCGAGCCGCCGCACCGCCTGGTCGCCGAAGACGGCCTCGAGCAGCTTCTGGCTCAGCGCCGACGTGCCGCCGGCCACGACCAGCTCCGCGCCCGTCAGCCCGCCCGTGCTGGCGAACACGGCGAGCATCACGGTGAGGCCGGCGCCGTTCAGGCCGAGCGAGGCGAGCCGAGCCGTCGTCCGCTTGCCCTGGCCCTCCTCGCGCACGAGCTGGAACACGCGCCCCTGCCAGGCCCGCACCTCGTCGGCGGTGGCGGGCATGAGCCCGCTCGAGGCGGAGTCGAGTCGCGGCGCGTCGGCGAGCAGCGCGCGGCCGGGCGGGCGCTCGCGCCAGTCCTGTGCGGCGCGCTCGGCGGCGCGGTCGGCGGCCGCGTGGACCATCGCGTCGACGCCGGTCTGCACCGCGGTCTTGAGCTCGGCGTCGGCCGGCGGGGCGCCGGTGATGAGCGAGCGGAGGCGGTCGCGCACCCAGCCGACGCGCGTCTCGAGCGCGCGCATCACGTCGCCTGTGCCCACCACGTCGTGCCAGCGGGCGATCACCTCGCCGCGCAGCAGGGTGCCGCTCCGCACCGCGTCGTCGATCTCGGCGAGCGCGCCAGCGTAGGCGCGCTCAACCGCCTCGCGCAGCTCCGCCGCCGCGGCGACCTGGGCCTCGGCGGCGTCGAGCACGCCGCGCGTGCGCGGCGGGAGCGAGCGGAGCGCCCCCGTCAGGGTGCGCCGCACGAGCGCGTCGCGCGCCTCGGCGTCGGCCGCCAGCGAGTCGAGCCAACGCCGCACCGGCCCGAGCGCGGCGGGCGGCAGGCGGCCGTCGTCGAGCGTGGTCTCGGGCACGACGAGCAGCTCCGTGTCGCCGAGCCCGCGGGCATGGAGCATCTCGCGCAGGTGGCCGGCCACCTCGCCGGCCTCGGGCGGCACGCGGTTCAGCACGAGCGAGATCGCCGTGCCGCGCTCGCGCGCCGCGCGCAGCAGGTCCCAGGGCACCGCGTCGGCGTAGCGCGCCGCCGTGGTCACGAAGAGCCAGGAGTCGGCGGCGGCCAGCAGCTGGCCCGCGAGCGCGCGGTTGGCCTGCACCACCGAGTCGATGTCGGGCGCGTCGAGCAGGGCGAGGCCGCTCGGCAGGCGCTCGACCGGCACGAGGTGGAGCGTGCCCGGCGTCGCGTCGCCGCCGCTGGCGCGCGGCAGGCCGGGCAGGATGCGGTCGTCCTCGAACCAGCGCAGGTCGCCCGCGTGGCAGACGAGCAGCGGCGCCCGGGTCGTGGGCCGAAGGACGCCGGCCGGGCTGACTGTGGCGCCCACGAGGCTGTTGACTAGCGTCGACTTGCCGGCGCCGGTCGAGCCGCCCACGACCATCAGGAGCGGCGCCTCCATCTGGCGCAGCCGGGGGAGCAGGTAGTCGTCGATCTGGCCCACGAGCTCGCGGCGCGCCGCTCGAGCGCGAGCGACGCCCGGCAGCTCGAGCCCGAGCTCGAGCCGGGCGAGCGCGTCGTGGAGCCGGGCGAGCGTCCGCTCGAGCGCCGGTGCCTGCGCGTCGGTGGCCACGCTGCCGGAGTTTCCCCTTTTCGGCCCGCCTACGCGGGCGATGCACGGGCGCGGCCACGCCTGGCGCGCACGCGCGGGTGCGCCTGGCGCGCACGGGCGACCCCCGCGCCGTTAGCGTCCGCGTCGCCGCCGCCGGCGGCCGCGAGGGGAGCGAGAGGAGGGAGCAGCATGCCTACGAGGAGCGCCGACGCCCGCTGGGAGGGCTCGCTGCAGGACGGGAACGGCACGATGAGCATGGCGAGCGGGGCGTACGAGGGGCCCTACTCGTTCCAGTCGCGCTTCGCCGAGGGCGAGGGCACCAACCCCGAGGAGCTGATCGCGGCAGCGCACGCCGGCTGCTTCTCGATGGCGCTCTCGGGCGAGCTCGGCCGCGCCGGCTACACGCCCGACAGCGTCGAGACGAACGCCCGCGTCCGGATCGAGAAGGCGGGCGAGGGCTTCGCGATCACGCGCATCGACCTGAGGACGCGCGTGAAGGTGACGGGCATGGCGGAGGCCGAGTTCCACGAGCGCGCCGAGGCGGCGAAGCGCGACTGCCCGGTATCGCGCGCGCTGGCGGGCGTCGAGATAGCCCTGGAGGCGGAGCTCGAGTAGCGCGCTGCTGAGCGCGCGCGAGCTCGCCCACAAGCGCCGTCCGCGCCGTCGAGCGCGCCCAGCCGTGGAGCGCCTACGAGCCCCGCGCCCGCGCCGTCTCGCGGTCGTGGTGGCGCTTCAGCGCCTGCGCCAGCTCGCGCTTGCTCATCTTGGAGCGGCCCGCGATCCCGGCGCGCCGGGCGTCCTCGAGCAGCTCCTTCTTCGGCTTCGACGCGTCGACGCCGCCGTAGCTCTCGCCGCGCCCGGCCCGCGCCTCGGGGTCGCTGGCCCGCGGGTCGGAGGGGCCCTTCTCGTCCTTCAGCTCCCAGTGGTCGCCCTTCTTCTCGGCCACGTGCTTGACCGACGACCAAGCCGTCCGCCGCGCGCGCTCGGCGTCGCCGTACTGCTCCTCGGCGTTGTCGAGCGCCTTCGCGTAGGAGCGCTGCACCTTGGCGGGCGAGCGCTTGAGCGTGCTCGGGAGATCTTCCTTTCGGGTCGGCATGACGTCCTCCTTCGGCCGGTTGAAACTCCTCTTGCCGCGGCCGCCGCCCGCCAAACGCGCTGCCGCCTCAGGACCCAGCTGCCCGAGTCCAGATCGGTCCACGGCGCTCGTACTCCATCTCGGCCGCGACGCCGTCGGCGAGCGGCCTGCCCCACTCGCGCTCCACGATCCAGAGCGCCAGGTCGATGCCCGCGGTCACGCCGCCGCAGCTGAGGAGATCGCCCTCGTCCACGACGCGTGCGTCGACGACGTCGGCCCCCTCCGCGCGAAGGTCCTCGAGCGCGGACCGGTGGGTCGTGCTGGGCCGCCCGCGCGAGAGCCCTGCGGCGGCTACCAGCATCCCGCCCGTGCAGACCGAGGCGATCGCCGCGCCCGCCGCGTGCAGCGCGCGCAGGCGAGCGGGGAGCGCGCCGCGGCTCGCCTCGGCGTGGGCACCGGCCACCGCGCGGTCGTTCCAGCCGCCGCCCGGCACGACGACGAGGTCGAACGGCCCGTCGTCGAGCGTCCCCTGGGGCTCTACCGCGAGCCCGTGCGAGCCGGTCACGCGCGGCGCCGGCGAGAGGCCTACCAGCAGCACCTGAGCGTCGGCGCCTCCGAACCGGGCGTTGCACAGCACCTCGTAGGGGCCGAGGGCGTCGAGCTCGTCGAAGCCGTCGTAGACGACGATCGCGATCCGCATCGTGGCGCCCGACCGTATCGGGCCCGGCGCCGCTCCCGGCGCCTATCTGCGCACGCGAGCGCGCGCGGCTGCTCGACCCCTGGCGCCCGGGCTCAGATGTCCTCGGGCACCATCTTGATGGCGCCGCACGGGCACTCCGCCGCGCACAGGCCGCAGCCCTTGCAGAAGTCGTAGTCGATCGCGTACTTCTCGCCCGGCTCGCCGAGCTTGATCACCGCGTTGTCGGGGCAGACGCCGTAGCAGTTGTCGCACGAGAAGCAGTTGCCGCACGACAGGCAGCGGCGCGCCTCGAACAGCGCGTTGTCCTCGTCGAGGCTTCGCACGACCTCGTCGAAGGTGCCCTGGCGCCGGATCATGTCGAGCATCGGGCGCTCCATGCGCGGGGCGTCCGAGTAGTACCAGGTGTTGAGCTTCGAGAAGTCGGCGAGCTCGTGCTTCGGCGGCGGCTCGTAGTCCTGGCCGCGCAGCCAGCCGTCGATGTAGCGGGCGGCCTTCTTGCCGTGGCCGATCCCTACCGTCACGGTGCGCTCGTCGGGGACCATGTCGCCGCCGGCGAAGATGCCCTCGCGGCCCGTCATCATGTTCGGTGCGACCTGGACCACGCCGTCCACGACGTCGATCCCGTCGACGTTCTCGATCAGCGACAGGTCGGTGTCCTGGCCAAGCGCCAGCACGACGGAGTCGGCCTCGAGCTCCTCGAGCTCGCCGGTGGGCTGCGGGAAGCCCGTCTCGTCGAGCTCCATCTTCTCGATCGTGAGCTTGCCGCCGTCGGCGTGCTTGATCGTCGAGAGCCAGCGCAGCATCACGCCCTCCTCGACGGCCTCCTCGACCTCGAAGTCGTGCGCGGGCATCTTCTCGCGCGTGCGCCGGTAGACGACGATCGCCTCCTCGGCGCCGAGCCGGCGCGCCGTGCGGGCCACGTCCATAGCGGTGTTGCCGCCGCCGTAGACCACGACCCGGCGGCCCAGCATCGGCTTCTCGCCCTCGTCCATGCCCATGCTCCGGAGCACGGAGAGCGCGTCGAGGATCTTGGCCGACTCGCCGGCTGGGATGTAGGCCCGCTTCGAGATGTGCGCGCCCACCGCCAGGAAGGCCGCGTCGAAGCCGCCCTCCTCCATGGCCTCCGCGACGTTCGTGACCTTGTGGTTGAGCTCCAGCTTGACGCCCATGTCGAGGATGCGCTGCACCTCGGCGTCGAGCACGTCGCGTGGGAGTCGGTACTTCGGGATCCCGAAGCGCATCATGCCGCCGGTCATCGGGCCGGCCTCGTAGATCGTGACGTCGTGTCCCAGCCGCGTGAGGTGGTAGGCGGCCGACAGGCCGGACGGCCCGGCGCCCACGATCAGCACGCGCTTGCCGGACGGCTCGGCGACCGGCTGCACGGTCCAGCCCTTCTTGATCGCCTCGTCGCCGAGGAAGCCCTCGACGGAGTTGAT
>JBLNDU010000170.1:0-16588 GCA_050261935.1 Nocardioidaceae bacterium
GTGATCGTGGTCGGCTTCTTCTCGGCGGTCTCCATGACCGCCGGTGGCGGCGCCTGGGACAACGCCAAGAAGCTGATCGAGGACGGCGCCTACGGCGGCAAGGGCTCCGAGGCGCACGCCGCGGCCGTGACGGGCGACACGGTCGGCGACCCCTACAAGGACACCGCGGGACCGGCGATCAACCCGATGATCAAGGTGTCGAACATCGTGGCGCTGCTGATCATCCCGTTCCTGGTCTGAGCGCCGCGACGCGCAGGGCGCGGCCGGCGGCGGCGCTCCGGCGACTCCGCGCGGGCGGTCGGCAGCTCCGCACGGGCGGTCGGGGGCCACGGGCGGAGTAGCGTTCCCGCGGGGATGGCCAAGTCGCGGTCCAGGGATGGCGCGGTTCCACGGGCGCGCCGGGGCCCGCGCTGGACCGCGCTCGGCGCCGTCGCGGCGGTGGCCTCGGTGGCGGCCACGACCGGGGTCATCTTCGGGCTGCGCGAGGTGGTACCCGTGCTCTCGACGGGCGTCGTCTACCTGCTCGCCGTGCTGCTCGTGGCGAGCGTGTGGAGTGAATGGCTCGGGCTGCTCACGGCGCTGCTCAGCGCGGCGGCGTTCAACTTCTTCCACATCCCGCCCACCGGCGAGTTCACGATCGCGGAGGGCGAGGACTGGCTGGCGCTGGCGGTGTTCCTGGTTGCCGCGGCGGTGGCCGGCACGCTCGCGCACTCGGCCCGTGCGCGTGCCGAGGAGGCGGAGCGACGCCGCGGCGAAGCCGACCTCGCCGCCGAGATGGCGACCCTCCTGCTCCGCGGGGAGAGCACCGAGGAGGCGCTCAGCCTCGTCGGCCGCAGGATCGCCGCGACCTTCGAGCTCGCCTCCGCCTCGGTCGAGCTCGCCTGGCTCTCCGGCGATGAGCGGCGGCTCGCGATCCCGCTCGTGGCGTCCGGCGGTCGGGTGGGCACGCTGATGGTCCCGCGCGGCACGACGAAGGAAACCCAGGAGGAGCTCCGCGAGCGCGTCGTGCCCGCGCTCGAGGCGCTCATCGGCGCCACGAGGCGACGGGACGAGCTCGAGGCGCAGGTGGTGGAGACGAAGGCCTTGCGCCGAAGCAACGTCCTGAAGACGACGCTGCTCCGCTGGGTATCGCACGACCTGCGCAGCCCGATCACCTCGATCACCGCGGCGGCGGGAGGGCTCGCGTCGGCGGGCCTGAGCGACGACGAGCGGCGGGAGCTCGCGGCTGTGATCTCCAGCGAGGCGTCGCGCCTGGCGCGCCTCGTCGACAACCTGCTCGACCTGACGCGCCTGCAGAGCGGCTCCGCCGAGCCGCAGGCCGACTGGTGCGCGATCGAGGACGCGATCCGGGCCGCGGTGGACGCCGCCGGCGGCCCAGGCGCGAGATTCGACGTGCAGCTCGACGACGACATTCCCTTGATAAAGGCCGACGAGGCGCAGCTCGAGCGCGCCCTCGCCAACGTCTTCGAGAACTCGGCGCGCTACGCCGACGGCCAGCCGGTGGCCGTGCGAGCCCGCGCCGCGGGCGCTTCCGTGATCGTGCGCGTGAGCGACCGCGGCCCCGGGATCCCCCGGGAGGAGCTCGAGCGGATCTTCGAGCCGTTCTACCGCTCGTCCGCGCGAGCGGGCGCCGGCTCGGGGCTCGGGCTCGCGATCGCGCGCGGCTTCGTCGAGGTGAACGGCGGCACGCTGCGCGCCGAGTCGCTGCCCGGCCAGGGGACGACCTTCGTCTTCCGTATGCCGGTGCCCACCGACGCCAGGGCGCGACGGGCCGCCACCGAGCGCCAGGCCACGTGAGTGCCGGGCAGCGGATCCTCGTCTGCGATGACGAGGCGCAGATACTGCGCGCGCTCCGGGTGATCCTCCGCGACGCGGGCTTCGAGGTGGTGCCGACAAGCACGGCACAGGAGGCACTCGACGCGGCCGCGGTGCAGCGCGTCGACGCCGCGATCCTCGACCTCGTCCTGCCGGACGGCGACGGGGTGGACGTCTGCCGCGCGATACGCGGGTGGAGCGAGATGCCGATCCTCGTGCTGTCGGCGGTGGGCGAGGAGGGCGAGAAGGTGCGGGCGCTCGAGGCGGGAGCGGACGACTACGTGACCAAGCCGTTCGGCACGGAGGAGCTCGTGGCGAGACTGCGCGCCGCGTTCCGGCGAGCCGGCCCGGCCCCCGAGGAGCCAGTGCTGTCGGCCGACGGGCTCGAGCTCGATATCGCGGCGCGCTCCGTCACGCTCGGCGGGGAGGAGGTTCGCCTGACGCCCACCGAGTTCGGGCTGCTCCGGACGCTCATGGCCAATCGCGGCCGCCTCATGACGCATCGCGCGCTCCTGCGCGAGGTCTGGGGCCGCGGCTACGAGGAGGACACGCAGACCCTGCGCGTGCACATCGCCAACCTGCGCCGCAAGATCGAGCCGCCGGGCGGCGCTCCGCGCTACATCCGCACCGAGCCCGGAGTGGGCTACCGCTTCTCCGCGTGACTGGCTACCGCACCCGGGCGGCTTCTCCGGGCGACCGCCCACCGCACCCGGGGCGGCTTCACGCGATCTTTACGCGGCCGCGCGGCATCTTGATGTTCTGTTCACGCGAGCGGGGCGGCACGCCGGGTGTGCCTGTCGCCATCGCGGACAACGCCCTTGCCAGGCGGCCGTCCACGCGGCGTGAGCGCGCGTCGTTGATCGTGCGCGGCCGCGCGCGCGTCCGGCGCCGCGCGCTGGTGCGGCGCCTGGCCGAGGGCGTGGACCCGTGCGGCGACGCCGAGGCGTCCTGCTGCGCCGAGTGGCTCCTGTCGCGCAGGCGCCGCATGGCTCTCGAGCTCAAGCGGCGGGTCCTGGAGGCGGTCGAGGAGGCGCCGCCGTCGCCCGGCTCGACCCTTCTGATTCGCGAGGCGATCCTCGCGCAGGCGCCGAAGCTGTTCGGGCTCGCCGTCGAGCTGCGCTCGGAGGAGCGCGTCGCGGTGCGGGGGCTGGCCCAGTTGGAGCGTCTGCTGGGCGACCCCGAGTCGCCGCTCTACCTGGCTGCGGAGCCGCTCGGCCTCGCCATCGACCGCGCTCGCGAGGCGCTGCGGCCGCGCGAGCGTGGCGGGAGCTGATCTGGCACGGCAGTGTCGTCGACGCCGGTGCGCCCTGGTCCTGCTCCGCCGACTGCCTCCTCGCCGTGCAGCCGGACGGCTCCGTAGTCGCTCGCAGGAGCCCTGCGGCTCGCTTCGGATGCCGTTCCGCGTCCGGTGTGGGAGGGTCTGGGTGGCGCGATGCAGCAGGTAGTCCGTGACCTGCCGACGACCGGCCCGATCTGGGACCGCTTCTTCGCGGTCGCTCCGCTCGTTGTCGTCGGCACGCTCGAGCCGGACGGCTCGGTCGACCTCGCGCCGAAGCACATGGCGATGCCGCTCGGCTGGGAGAACCGCTGGTGCTTCGTCTGCAGTCCGCGCCATGCGACCTACCGCAACGCGCGGGCGCGGCGCGCCTTCACGGCGAGCTTCCCGCGGCCGGAGCAGCTCGTAGCGGTCAGCCTCGCGGCCGGCCCCCGCGAACGCGACGGCGCCAAGCCCTCGCTGGCGGGCGTACCGACGTTCCCCGCGCGAGCGGTCGAGGGGGCGCTCGTCGAGGGCTGCCTGCTGTGGCTCGAGTGCGAGCTCGAGCGGGTCGTCGACGGCTTCGGCGACAACAGCCTCGTCGTTGGGCGCATCGTGGCGGCGGCGGCGCCCGAGGAGGCCGTGCGCGATGCCGACCGCGACGACGCCGAGCTGCTCCGGCGCTGCCCGCCGACGGTGTACGTGAGCCCCGGCCGCGTGGCGCGCGCGGCCGAGACGTGGTCGTTCCCGCTCCACGCCGGCTTCCGGCGCTAGCCATGCGAGCCCGGGCGGCGCGACGCCTGCTGTCGTGGCTCGGCGAGCGCGAGCCGGAGATGGTCGAGCTGCTCAAGCGACTCGCCGGCGAGGAGACGCCGTCGCACGAGCCGGCGGCGCAGCGCGGCGCCTTGACGTTGCTCATGGGCGAGCTCGAGCGGCTCGGCTTCGCCGTCCGGACGGTGCGTGCGGCGGGCGTCGGCGATCACCTGCTGGCCTGGCCTCGCGGGCGCCGTCGCGGCGTCCCCTTCCAGCTGGTCGTGGGGCACCTCGACACCGTGTGGCCCGTGGGGACGCTGAAGCGCATGCCGGTGCGGCGCGCCGACGGACGGCTCGAGGGGCCGGGCGTGTACGACATGAAGGGCGGCCTCGTCCAGCTGGTGTTCGCGCTGCGGGCGCTGCGGGCGATCGAGCTCGAGCCGGGAGCGACGCCGGTGGTGTTCGTCAACTCGGACGAGGAGATCGGCAGCCCGGACAGCACGCGCCACCTGCGGCGACTGGCGCGCCGGGCCGCCCGCGCGCTCGTGCTCGAGCCGTCGTTCGGCCGCGCCGGCGCGCTCAAGACGGCGCGCAAGGGCGTGGGCCGCTTCGAGCTGACGGTCGTCGGGCGGGCGAGCCACGCCGGGCTCGCGCCCGAGGCTGGCGTGTCCGCCATTCTCGAGCTCTCTCACCAGATCCAGCGGCTGTTCGCCCTCAACGACGGCGACCGGGGGATCACCGTGAACGTCGGCACGATCGACGGCGGCCTCCGTCCGAACGTCATAGCACCCCAGGCGAGCGCTCTGATCGAGGCTCGCGTGCGTACCGCGGAGGACGCGGCGCGCGTCGAGCGCGCACTCCGCGAGCTGCGCCCGGTGCAGGACGGCGCCGCGCTCGAGCTCAGCGGTGGCTTCGCCCGGCCGCCGCTGGAGCGCACGGCGCGCAACCGCGGCCTCTGGCGAACCGCCCAGGCGGCCGCCTCCGAGCTGGGCGTCGAGCTCGAGCAGGCGGCGGTCGGCGGCGCGTCCGACGGCAACACGACGAGTCGCTTCACGGCCACGCTCGACGGTCTTGGGCCGGTCGGGGGCGGTGCGCATGCCCCCGACGAGCACGTCGTCGTGTCGCAGCTGGCCGAGCGGGCGGCGCTGCTCGGGCTTCTCCTGGTCGCGCCCGTGGAGGGAGGCTGAGCTTGCTGCACACGGTGCTCTCGAGCGTGACGCGGATCGCCCCGTTCGCGCGGGGCACGCCCGCGCACCGCCCGCTTCCGAGGTCGCGCTGGCAGTCCGGCGACTACGTCGTCGCGCGCGTGACCCGCAGCCGCGGCACGCTCGGCGTGATCGAGCTGGCGAACGGGCGCGATGCGGAGGTCATCGACGGCGATCTCGTCGTCGGCGCGCTCGGCGTCCGCCACGCGACGCTTGAGGCGACGGGAGACTGGCGCGCTGTGGCCGCCGACGGCGCGATGCACGCGCTCACGCGGGCCGGCGTGCTGGGCCGCTGCACCTCGATCTCGCGCTGGATGAAGCCGCTCGTGGAGCTGACCTACGCGGGCCACGTCATGCTTCGACAGCGTCCCTGCCGGATGCTCGACTTCGCGGTCGCTGGTTCGAGCGGACGGCTCGCCGCCCCGGTGGTGCTACTGATCGGCACGTCGATGGACGCCGGCAAGACGGTCTCGGCGAAGGCCATCGTCCGCCGGCTGAAGCGTCGCGGGCTGCGCGTCGGCGGCGCGAAGCTGACGGGCGTGGGCCGGCTGAGCGACATCCTCGCGATGCAGGACGCCGGCGCCGATGTGGTGCTCGACTTCGTCGACGCCGGGCTGCCGTCCACCGTCTGCGAGCGCGAGGAGTTCGAGGCCGCCCTCGATCGGATCACGTCCGTCTTTGCGCGGCAGAGCGTCGACGTGGTGGTGGCCGAGGCCGGCGCCTCGCCGCTCGAGCCCTACAACGGGGCGGCGGCGGTCGAGCGGCTGGGCGATGCGGTGGCCTGCACGGTGCTGTGCGCCTCGGATCCCTACGCCGTCCTCGGGGTGATGAGCGCCTTCGGCCTGCGCCCCGACCTCGTCGCCGGCCGCTGCGCCAGCACCCGCGCCGGCATCGAGCTCGTCGAGCGCCTCGCGGGCGTGCCCGCGCTCGACCTCACCGATCCCGCGTCGACGGGTCGCCTCGACGCGCTGCTCGCGAACGCGATCGATCCCGATCGCGCGACGCGGAGCGGACCCGAGGCCGCCTAAAGCCAGCCGACGCGCTTGAAGTTGCGGTAGAGCAGCGTGCAGATGACGAGCATGCACGCGAGCGCGAGCGGGTAGCCGAAGCTCCAGTCGAGCTCGGGCATGTGCTCGAAGTTCATCCCGTAGATGCCGGCGATCATGGTCGGGACCGCGACGATCGCCGCCCAGGCGGAGATCTTGCGGACGTCGTCGTTCTGGCGCACGCTCACCTGGGTCAGGTTCGCTGTGAGCACGCTGGTCAGGAGGTCGCGGAGCGCGTCGAGCTGCTCGCGGGCGCGCAGCAGGTGGTCGTTCACGTCCCGGAAGTAGGTGCGCACCTGCGGGTCGACGAGCTCGTACTGGCCGCGGGCGAGGCGGTCGACCGGATCGACGAGCGGCACCACGGCGCGGTGGAACTCGAGCACCTCGCGCTTGAGCTTGTAGATCCGCTCGGCGGGGTTGGAGCGGCGTTCCGAGAAGACCTCCTGCTCGACCTCCTCGATGTCGTTAGTGAGCCCGTCGAGGGCCGGCTGGTAGTCGTCCACCACCCGGTCGAGGATCGCGTGAAGCGCCGCCCCCGGCCCGCGCCGCAGCGCCTGCGGGTTGTGCTCGAGCTCGTTGCGCACATCCTGCAGGGCGCTCGCCTCACCGTGCCGCGCGGTGATGATGTAGTCGGCCCCGAGGAAGATTAGGATCTCGCCGAGCTCCACGACCTCCTCGGGGTCGACGTAGCGCGCCGTCTTCAACACCAGGAAGATCATGTCGCCGTACACCTCGAGCTTCGGCCGCTGGTGGGCGTGGACGGCGTCCTCCACCGCCAGCTCGTGGAGGTCGAACTCGCGTCGGATCGAGTCGAACTCGTTCTCGCTCGGCTCGTACAGGCCGATCCAGGTAAAGGCGCCGGGCCGGCGGCCGGCCAGGCAGGCGTGCTCGACCCGGAGCTCGCCTTCGCGCCGCTTGCCGTGCTCGTAGACGGCGCAGTCGACGATCATCGGGCGGGATTATCGCCCACGCTCAAGTGCCGCTCCGTGGCGCCGGGGCCGAAGGGGGCCAGCGGCGCGGCAGTCGCGCACCGCGACCCGCCACGGCGGGCGCGACGCGGTCGGCGCGGCGTGCTCAGAAGAGCTGGTGGGTCAGGCCCTGAACGAGGGGCCCGAGCAAGAGCGCCGGGAAGAAGTTGAGGGACACGACGACGACTACCACGGAGACGAGCAGGCCAACGAACGTCGGCGTGTCGGTCCGGAGCGTTCCCGGGCCTGGGAGAGCGATTCGCTGCGGGGCGAGCGAGCCGGCCACGGCGAGCGCCGCCAGCATGGGGGTGAAGCGTCCGAACAGCATCGCCAAGCCGCCGACGATGTCGGCGAAGGTGATGCCGAAGGCGCCGACGTTGCCGGGGGCGTTGGGCTGCACGAACCCCGTGAAGCCGGCGAACGTCGAGCCGTTGTTGTTGCTCTGCGAGGTGTAGGCATAGAGCGTCTCCGAGAAGCCCTGCGGCCCGGAGTTGTAGATCGAGGGCGCCCCCCACTTCGTGGCTACGGCGAAGGCAGTGGCCCCCAGTACCCCGATCGGGACGGCGAGCGTGCCGATCAACACGAGCTTTGATGTCGCGCGCGTGGACCCTTCTTGCCCAGGTACTCGGGCGTACGCCCGACCATCAGCCCGGCTATGAACACCGTCAGCAGCACGACCAGCAACATCGAGTACAGGCCCGCCCCCGGTCCGCCGAAGATCACCTCGCCGGTCATCATGTTGAGCAGGGGGACGGTGCCGCCGATCCCGGTGTAGCTGTCGAGGCCGGAGTTCATCGCGCCGTCGCCGCCGCTGGTCGTGATCGCGGCCCACGCGGCGCTGTTCGCGATCCCGAAGCGTTGCTCCTTGCCCTCGAGGTTGCCGCCGGTCATGCCGTTGCCCGCGGTGTTGGACAACCCGGCCGCTTGCTGGGCGGGCGAGCCGTGCTGCTCGGCCGCATAGGTCACACCGATGCCGATCGCAAGCACCGCCACCATCGCCACGTAGAGTGCCCGGCCCTGGCGACGGCTGCCGACCATGCGCCCGAACGTGGCGGTTAGCGCGGCAGGGATGAGGAGGATGAACAGCGACTCCAGGAAGTTCGAGAAGCCGGTCGGGTTCTCGAATGGCATCGCGCTGTTGACGTTGAAGAAGCCGCCACCGTCGCCGCTGAGTAGCTTGATCGCCTCCTGCGAGGCCACGGGGCCAAGCGCGAGCGTCTGGTCGAGTCCCTGGACGGTCGGGAAGGTGACGTAGCCCGAGAGCGTCTGGATCACTCCCTGCGAGGCGAGCAGGAGCGCGCCGACGAAGGAGAGCGGAAGCAGGATGTAGAGCAGCGTGCGGACGAGGTCCTGCCAGAAATTGCCGAGCTCCTTCGCGCCCCGGCTGGCTAGCCCGCGAATCAGGGCGATCACCGCGACCATGCCGACCGCCGCCGAGAGGAAGCTCTGGACTGCGAGCCCGGCCATCTGGCTGAAGTAGCTGAGGGTGGTCTCGCCGGAGTAGAACTGCCAGCTCGTGTTCGTCACGAACGAGCTGGCGGTGTTGAAGGACAGGTCCCAGGGCCCCGAGTCGAAGCCCTCCGGGTTGAACGGGTGGACGTCCTGGGTGCGCAGGATCACGTAGAGCGCGACCACGCAGAGCGCGCTGAACACGAGCACGCTCCGTGCGTAGGCCTTCCAGTCCTGCTGCTCACCGGGATCCGTCCGCAGCAGCCGGTAGGACAGCCGCTCGAGCGGTCCGAGGAGCGGCTCGAGCGCGATCCGCTCGCCGCGGTACACGCGCGCCATGTAGCCGCCGACGACGGGCGTGAGCGCTGTCAGCACGGTGAGGAAGACGGCGATCTGCAGCCATCCCTGAGCCGTCACGGGCGCACGCCGCGGTGGCAGGCTGAGGGAAGGCGGCGGCGCCCCGGATCGGCGAGGTCGTGGCCCATCGGCCTTCCGGCCGATGAGCTACGCGGCCGGATCCTTCGACCGACCATGCTCAAATGCTCAAGCCCCGAGCAGGTTGTGCACCAAGAGGTCGACGAGCTTGATGCCGACGAACGGCGCGATGATCCCGCCGATGCCGTAGATCATGAGGTTGCGACGCAAGAGCGCCGTGGCGCCGACCGGCCGGTAGCGCACGCCGCGGAGCGCGAGCGGCACGAGCAGCGGGATGACCAGCGCGTTGAAGATGATCGCCGAGATGATCGCCGACTCGGGCGTGCCGAGGTTCATGATGTTGAGCTTGTCGAGCGGCCCGGTGGGGTCGCCGGCGGCGGCGTAGGTGGCGGCGAAGATCGCCGGCAGGATCGCGAAGTACTTGGCCACGTCGTTGGCGACCGAGAAGGTGGTGAGGGCGCCGCGCGTGATCAGAAGCTGCTTGCCGATCTCGACGATCTCAATCAGCTTCGTCGGGTTGGAGTCGAGGTCGACCATGTTGCCCGCCTCGCGGGCCGCCTGAGTGCCGGTGTTCATCGCCACGCCCACGTCGGCCTGGGCGAGGGCTGGAGCGTCGTTCGTGCCGTCGCCCGTCATCGCGACCAGCTGGCCGGCGCGTTGGCGCTCGCGGATCAGCGCGAGCTTCCGCTCGGGGGTGGCCTCGGCGAGGAAGTCGTCGACACCCGATTCGTCGGCGATCGTGGCGGCGGTGAGGGGGTTGTCGCCCGTGATCATGACGGTGCGGATGCCCATCGCCCGCAGCTGGTCGAAGCGGTGGCGCATGCCCTCTTTGACGACGTCCTTCAGGTAGACGACGCCGAGCACCTGGCTGTCACGCGCAACGGCGAGCGGCGTTCCGCCATCGCTCGCGATGCGGTCGACGGTCGCCTTCAGCTCAGCTGGCGCCTGTCCGCCCTCGCCGGTCACGAACTTGACGATCGCGTCGCCCGCGCCCTTGCGCAGCCGCGTGCCGTTGAGATCGACGCCGCTCATGCGCGTCTCGGCGCTGAACGGCACGAAGCGCGCGCTCGGGTCGAAGTGGTGCTCGCGGATGCCGTACTGCTTGGCGAGCACGACGATCGAGCGCCCCTCCGGCGTCTCGTCCGCAAGCGAGGCGATCTGGGCGACCTCGGCGAGCTCGGCCTCGTCGACCCCCGGCATCGGGATCAGCTCGGTCGCCTGGCGGTTGCCGAGCGTGATCGTGCCGGTCTTGTCGAGCAGCAGCACGTCCACGTCGCCGGAGGCCTCGACCGCCCGCCCCGACAGGGCGAGCACGTTGCGGCGCACAAGGCGGTCCATGCCGGCGATGCCGATCGCCGACAGGAGCGCGCCGATCGTCGTCGGAATGAGCGACACGAGCAACGCGATCAGGGTGGTCACCGAGGCGGAGGTGTCGGCGAACTCCGCGAACGGTCGCAACGCGACGACCACGACCAGGAAGATCAGCGTGAGGCCGGCGAGCAGGATGCCGAGCGCGATCTCGTTGGGCGTCTTGCGCCGCTCGGCGCCCTCGACGAGCGCGATCATGCGGTCGAGGAAGCTCTCGCCCGGCTGCTGGGTGATCTCGACCACGATCCGGTCGGACAGCACGCGCGTGCCGCCCGTGACGGCGCTGCGGTCGCCGCCCGCCTCGCGGATCACGGGTGCCGACTCGCCTGTGATCGCCGACTCGTCCACAGAAGCGATGCCCTCGATCACGGTTCCGTCGCCGGGGATCAGCTCGCCCGCCTCGACCACCACCACGTCGCCCGCCACCAGCTGCGATGCCGGCTTCTCATCTCCGTCCCGGAGGCGCGCGACCGTCTCGGTGCGCATCGCCCGGAGGCTGGCGGCCTGGGCCTTGCCGCGGCCCTCGGCGAGCGCCTCGGCCAGGTTGGCGAACACCACCGTCAGCCACAGCCAGATGGCGACGGTGAACGTGAACCAGGCCGGCTCGTCGCCGCCGCCCAGCGGCGGGCCGCCGAACACCTGGATCAGCCAGCCCACAGTCGTGATCAGCGCGCCGACCTCGACCACGAACATGACGGGATTGCGGATCTGGTGGCGCGGGTCGAGCTTCCTGAGGCTGTCGATCAGCGCCGGCCGCAGGATCGCCGCGTCCCACAGCGGGCGCGCTCGGGCCGTCGAGTTCATGTGTGGATCACCCCCGCTCGCTCTCCGGCGCCGCATTCCGAGACCGTCGTTCCTGCTCGCTTCGCTCGAGCGCGGCGCGGCTTCGCGTGGCCACCTCGTCGAGCGCGAGGTTCGCCTCGAGCACGTTCACGCCCGGCTCGCCGAGGAAGCCGAGCGCCCGGCCGTCGGTGCTCTGCTCGATCAGCTTGTGCACGCGCTCGAGCGGCAGCCGCCGCGCGCGCGCGACGCGCCGGGCCTGGATCCGGGCGTTCGCCTCCGAGATGTGGGGGTCGACCCCCGAGCCCGAAGTCGTCACCGCGTCCACCGGAATGTCGGCCGCGGTGAGCCCCGGGTTCGCAGGCCGCTCCCGCTCGAGGTAGGCCGCCAGGTTGTCGCGGAACAGGTCGCGCAGCTCGGCCTGGTTCGGCCCCAGGTTGTTGAAGAAGGTGCCGGCCGGGTTGTAGCCCGTGACCGACGGGCGCGACTGGAGGTAGCGCGGGTCCGGCACGAGGACGGGATTGCCCTCCGCGTCTTGACGCGGCTTGCCGTCGCGCCCGAGCACCGGCCGCTGGAACTCCTGCCCGATCAGGCGCGAGCCCACCACCTCGCCGCCGCGCTCGATCCGGCTGCCGTCGGCCTTGTTCGGGAACAGCAGCTGCGCGAGGCCGGTCGTCACGAGCGGGTAGGCGAGCCCGAGCAGGATCGTGAAGACGACGATCGCGAGCGCGGAGCTGATCAGGTCGCGGCGCATCTCAGGACAGCTGCGTGGTCAGTCCCTGGAGGATCGGTCCCAGCAGCAGGGCGGGGAAGAATGTGAGCGCGGCGACGATCACGATCACGCCGATCAGCAGCGCCACGAAGGTCGGCGTGTCGGTCCTGAAGGTCCCGGCGCCGACCGGCGCGATCCGCTTCGTCGCGAGCGAGCCCGCCACCGCGAGCGCCGCGAGCAGCGGCACGAAGCGGGCGCCGATCATCGCGAGGCCGCCCATCAGGTCGGCGAACGTGATCCCGAAGGCGCCGACGTTGCCGGGGGCGTTGGGCTGCACGAACCCCGTGAAGCCGGCGAACGCCGAGCCGTTGTTGTTGCCCTGCGAGGTGTAGGCGTAGAGCGTCTCCGAGAATCCCTGCGGCCCCGAGTTGTAGATCGAGGGAGCGCCGTACTTGGTCGCCACCGCGAGCGCGGTGAAGGCGAGCACCGCCAGCACCGGGTAGAGCGTCCCGATCAGCGTCAGCTTGACCTCGCGAGCCTCGACCTTCTTGCCCAGGTACTCGGGCGTGCGCCCGACCATCAGGCCGGCGATGAAGACCGCCAGGAGGACCATCAAGAGCATCCCGTACAGGCCCGAGCCAACGCCGCCGAAGATGACCTCGCCGGTCATCATGTTCGCCATCGGAACGGCGCCGCCGATGCCGGTGTAGGCGTCGAGGGCCGAGTTGACCGAGCCGTTCGACGCCGCTGTCGTGATTGCCGCCCACTCGGCGCTGCTCGCGATCCCGAAGCGCTGCTCCTTGCCCTCGAGGTTGCCGCCCGTCGTGCCGTCGCCCGACGCAAGCGCGAGCTCGGCCGACTTCTGGGCGGGCGAGCCGTTCTGCTCGGCGGCGTACGCCACGGCGAGCGTGGCGACGAGCATGACCGCCATCGCGGCGTACAGCGCCCAGCCCTGGCGCCGGTTGCCGACCATGCGCCCGAAGGTCGCGGTCAGCGCCGCGGGGATCAGCAGGATGAACAGCACCTCGACGAAGTTCGCGAACTGCGTCGGGTTCTCGAACGGCATCGCGCTGTTGACGTTGAAGAAGCCGCCGCCGTTCGTGCCGAGCTGCTTGATCACGATCTGCGAGGCCGCCGGGCCGAGCGCCAGCGTCTGGTCGAGGCCCTGAACCGTCGGGTAGGTCACGTAGGCGGAGAGCGTCTGGACCACGCCCTGGGACACGAGCACTAGCGCACCGACGACCGACAGCGGCAGCAGGATGTACAGCAGCGTGCGGGTGAGGTCCTGCCAGAAGTTGCCGAGCTTGGCCGTGCCGCGGCTCGCGAAGCCCCGGATCACCGCCACCAGCACGGTCATCCCGACCGCCGCGGAGACGAAGTTCTGCACGGCGAGTCCCGCCATCTGCGAGAAGTAGGACAGCGTCGTCTCGCCGCCGTAGAACTGCCAGTTCGTGTTCGTGATGAACGAGGCCGTCGTGTTGAAGGAGACGTCCCATGGCGCCGAGTCGAAGCCCTCCGGGTTCCACGGGTGGATGCCCTGGGTGCGCAGGATCAGGTAGAGCGCCGCGAAGAAGAGGGCGCTGAAGACGAGCGTCGTGCGCGCGTAGGACTTCCAGTCCTGGCCGGCCTCGGGATTCACGCGCAGGAGGCGGTAGATCAGCCGCTCGAACGGCCCCAAGAGCGGCGTCAGCAGCACGCGCTCGCCCTGGTACACGCGCGCCATGTAGCCGCCGAGCAGCGGCGTCAGCGCGGTCAGCACCACCACGTAGAACGCGATCTGCAGCCAGCCCTGCGCCGTCACAGCCGCTCGCCGCGCAGCAGCGCGTAGAGGAGGTAGAGGCTGACGAGCACCGACACGACCAGGCCGAAGAGCTCGGCGCCGCTCACACCTTCTCCAGGCCCTCGAGCAGCGCCAGCAGGAGCGCGAAGCACGCGAGCGCGATCGCGATCGAGACGAGGTCCACGCGAGCTAGCTCGGCAGCAGCGCTTCGCGGGCGCGGTCGAGGGCCTCGGCGAGCGGCTCGCCGGCCGCGTAGAAGGGCGACCCGGCGTCGCTCAGCAGCCGCTCGAGGAGCGCTAGGCCCCGCACCGCCACCGGCTGCTCCGAGCGCAGCTCGGCGACCAGGCCGAGCAGCCGCGCTTCCTGCTCGACGATCTCGCGCCGGTTAAGGGGAGCCGCGGCCGTTCGGCCCGCGCGTGGCTCCTCGGCCGCCTCCAGCAGCCGCTCGAGCCCCACCGCGAGCCCCACCCGTCCGCGGCGGGACGAGAGCCGCTCGGCGCAGCAGCGAAGCTCCGCGTCGCCGCACGGGTCGGCCCCGGCGGCGAGCCGCCGCACGAGCGCGCGCCGCCGCGCGAAGGCGCGGGCGCGCACGAGCATCGACGGCCGCTCGCGGACGCCGGCCGGCCGACCCAGCGTGGCGGCTCGGGCGCTGTCCAGAGGCATCGAATGAGCGCTCTCGAGGGGCACGCCGCAACTGTGGCCCCGAGCTCGTGAAGCCGGCGTGAAGATCGCGGCCGCCGGCATAAAGATCGCGTGAAGGGCCGGCCGGCCAGCTCGCCCGCCGCCTGCTCGCAGCCGGATCCGCTCACAATCTCTCCGCATGGCGGGCGAGCGCGGGCACCACAAGATCTTCCTCGGCATGGCGGCCGGCGTCGGGAAGACCTACCGCATGCTTCAGGAGGGCCGGGCCGAGGCGGAAGCGGGGCGCGACGTGCTGCTCGCCTACCTCGAGCCCCACGGGCGGGCCGAGACCGTCGCGCAGGCCGAGGGGCTCGAGACGCTGCCGCGGCGCAAGGTCGAGTACCGCGGCGCCGTCCTGGAGGAGATGGACCTGCCGGCGATCTTCCGGCGCGCGCCGGAGCTCTGCCTGATCGACGAGCTGGCCCACACGAACGCGCCCGGCGTCGAGCACCAGAAGCGCTACGAGGACATCGAGGACGTGCTCGACGCCGGCATCGACGTCTTCTCCACGGTCAACGTCCAGCACCTCGAGAGCCTCAACGACGCCGTCTTCGAGCTCACGGGCGTGCGCGTGCGCGAGACATTTCCGGACGCGCTGCTGAGCGCGGCCGACGAGGTCGTGCTGCTCGACCTCACGCCCGAGGCGCTGATCGCGCGGCTACGCGCCGGCAAGGTGTACCGGCCCGAGCGTGTGCCGGCCGCGCTCAACGGCTTCTTCAGGATCGAGAACCTCGCCACGCTGCGCGAGCTCGCGCTGCGCCAGGTCGCCGAGGAGGTGGAGGCCTCCCGCAGGACCGTGCGAGAGCCGGTCGGCCTGTGGGAGGAGGAGGAGCGCGCGCGGGAGGAGGCGCCTGCCGCGGTCGGCGAGCGCCTGCTGGTGCTCGTGACCCCGGGCGACCGCTCGCAGCGCGTGCTGCGGCGCGCCTCCCGCTCCGCCGTCCGACTAGCCGCCGACCTGGACGCGCTCTACGTGCGCCGCCCTGGCCGCTCCCTCGACGACCGCGAGCGCGAGCAGCTCGAGGCGCTCCGTCGGCTCGCCTCCGTGCTCGGCGCCGAGATGCTCGTCGAGGAGGGCGACGACGTGGTGGAGGTGGCGGCCC
The DNA here is from genome assembly GCA_050261935.1 of Nocardioidaceae bacterium. Lineage (GTDB taxonomy): Bacteria > Actinomycetota > Thermoleophilia > Solirubrobacterales > Thermoleophilaceae > JBLNDU01. Next base: position 15,348 of record JBLNDU010000170.1, read on the forward strand.
GGGTCGCGCGCGAGCGCGGCACCACCTACGTGTTCGTCGGTGAGCCGAGTCGGCGCCGCGGGCTCACGCGGCTCGCGGAGCCGCTCCCCTTCAGGCTCATGCGCAGGCTGCCGGGCGTCGACGTGCGGATCGTCGCGGACGCCGGGTCGCCCGCCGCGGCGACCTGAGCGGGCTACCGTTCCGGGGTCATGGCCGAGTACAGGCCCAAGCACCGCGGGATGGAGCGGGTGCTCGGCACGGGCGCTCTGTTCAGCACCGCCTACGGCAACGTCGGCTCGTCGATCTACTACGCGCTCGGGCTGGTGGCGATCTACGCCGCCGGCATGACGCCCGTCGTGTTCGTCATCGCGGGGCTCATCTTCGCCGCGACCGCGGCCACGTACACCGAGGCGACCACGATGTTCCCCGAGGCCGGCGGCTCCTCGTCGTTCGCCCGCCGCGCCTTCAACGAGTTCTGGTCCTTCTTCGCCGCCTGGGGCCAGATGCTCACCTACATCATCACGATCTCGATCTCGGCCTTCTTCGTGCCGCACTACCTCGGCGTGTTCTGGGACCCGCTCGGCCGCTCGCCGGCCGACATCGTGGGCGGCATCGTCGTGATCCTGGTGCTCGGCGCGCTCAACGTGGTCGGCGTCAAGGAGTCCGCCGGCGTGAACGTGTTCTTCGCCGTCGCGGACTTCCTCACCCAGGTGCTGCTCGTCGTCGTGGGCTGCGTGCTGGTGCTCGACCCCGATCTGCTCGTCCGGCAGATCGACTTCGGAACGGTCCCCACGGTCGGCGACTTCCTGATCGCGATTCCGGTCGGCATGGTGGCCTACACGGGCATCGAGACCGTCTCGAACAGGGCCGAGGAGGCGCGCGACTTCGGCAGGACGATCCCGCGCGGGATCGGGCTCGTGGTGCTCGCCGTGGCGGTCATCTACGCCTTCCTGCCCGCCGTGGCGCTGTCCGCGATGCCGGTCGTGAACGGCGAGACGGTGCTCGCCAAGACCAAGGAGGCCGGCGGCTACGCCGACGACCCGATCCTGGGCGTGGTGGCCAACATCGACCTCGGCCCGCTCCAGGGCGCCGCCGAGGTCTACGTCGGCGTGCTGGCGGCCACGATCCTCTTCATCGCTACCAACGCCGGGCTGCTCGGCGTCTCGCGCCTGACCTACTCGATGGGCCAGCACCGCCAGCTGCCGGAGGCGCTGCGCGTGCTGCACCCGAGGTTCCGCACGCCCTACGTGGCCATCCTCGTG
>JBLNDU010000171.1:0-6244 GCA_050261935.1 Nocardioidaceae bacterium
TCTCGATGCTGGTCAAATCCCATTACGATCGCCACAAGGGACCTCCTCAAGCTCCACGGTCTGAAACCTGCGCGGATCATCCGCGCTTGAGCTGAGGGGGTCCCTGTCATGCCATCTTTCGATCGCCCTCCGGATGGACGTCCTTGCTCGCCGCGAGCGGCTGATCATCGTCGCCGTTCACCACGACTTCAAGCGACGTAGGTGCCGCGGCGCATACAGCGGAGCGCCGCCGCGGCGGGGACGATCGCGCCGACCAGGCATGTCGGGCGCGATGCGCGAGCCCGCGCCCGCGCGCTACCGGTCGCCCTGCGCGTCGGCCAGGAGCTCGGCGAGATGCACGACGCGCGTGCGCAGGCGGGCGCGCCTGACGCCCTGCTCGAGCTGGCGGTAGCAGCCCGGGTTGATCGTCACGACGACGTCGACGTCGGCGGCCTCGATCTCGCGCAGCTTGTCGTCGAGCATGCGGCGCGAGTCGTCGGGGCGGAGGATCGAGTAGCTGCCGGCCGAGCCGCAGCACTCGTCGGCCGAGGGGAGCTCGACGAGCTCGGCGACCTGCTCGATCAGCGCGCGCGGCTCTTCCGCTATGCGCAGCCCGTTGCGCGCGTGGCAGGAGTCCTGGAGCGCCACGCGTGGCCTGCCGTCGCGGGGCGCGAACTCGCGACCGCGCTCGGCGAGCCACTCCGACAGCTCGCGCACGCGCTCGCGGCCGAGCACGGCGACCATGTGAGCGGCGCAGCCGCCGGCCGTGGTGACGATCGTGCCGGGCAGGCGCGCGCCGAGCTCCCGGCACATCTCTCTGCCCCGCTCGAGCTCGCCGTTGTGGGCGTGCAGCGCGCCGCAGCAGCCCTGGTCGGGCGGGCAGTCGAGCTCCGGCTCGAGCTCGAGCGCCGCGCGCGACACGCGCGGGTAGAGGGCACGCTCGAAGCAGCCGAGCATGAGGTGCGCAGGCGCGTCGCGGCGACGCCGCCTGGCGTGGCGGCGCGCCAGCCCGAGCGCCCGCACGCGACCCGGCTTGGCCACCGCGCGCATCAGCGCCTTCAGCTTCCACGAGCGCCGGCGCGGGGTCCACATGTGCTCGCGCCACTCCTCGAGCAGGTCGCCGTACTGCACGCCGGCCGGGCAGACGGGCTCGCAGGCGCGGCAGCCGACGCAGAAGGACGACTCCTCGAGCACGGTCGGGTCGTCGTCGGAGAGGCCGCCCACCTCGAGCGCGCGCATCAGGCTGATCCGCCCGCGCGGCGACGACGGCTCGGCGCCGGTGCGCTTGTAGGTCGGGCAGGCCGGCAGGCAGAAGCCGCACGAGATGCAGGCGTCGAGCAGCTCGGGCGTGAAGATGCCGCGGCTCTCGACCGCCTGGCCGGTGCGCTCGGTCTTGCGGTGCAGCGGCCCGACCGTCACGAGCCGAGCTTCCCGGGGTTGAGGATGCCGTTCGGGTCGAAGGCCGCCTTGATGCGGCGCAGCAGCGCGATCTGCTCCGGGCCGAGGTAGCGCTCGAGCCAGGCCAGCTTGGCGATGCCTACGCCGTGCTCGCCCGTGATCGTGCCGCCGAGCTCGATCGCCGCGCTGAAGATCTCGTCGAAGGCGCGGTGCGAGCGCGCGACCGCGTCCTCGTCCATCGGGTCGAGCACGCAGGTCGGGTGCAGGTTGCCGTCGCCGGCGTGCCCGAAGGTGCCGATCGTGAGCTCGTGCCGGCGCGCGACCTCGGCGATCCGCTCCACCATCTCGGCGAGCCTCGAGCGGGGCACGGTCACGTCCTCGAGGATCGTGAGCTGCTCGAGCCGCGCGAGCGACGGCAGCGCGGTACGGCGCGCCTCGAGGATGCGAACGCCCTCCGCGGCGTCGCGAGCGACCTGGACCTCGAGCGCGCCCTCGGCGCGGCAGGCCTCCTCCATCTGCTCGAGGTCCTCGGCGACCGCCTCGCGGGCGCCGTCCTGACCGAAGATGAGCAGCGCTCCGACGTCGGTGCGCAGGCCGATGCCGGCGAAGTCCTCGACCGTTCGCAGGCAGGTCTCGTCGAGGAACTCGAGCGTCGCCGGCAGCACGCCGCCGGCGAGCGTGCGCGACACGGCGCGCCCGGCCGAGGCCAGGTCGGAGAAGTAGGCCAGCCCGACGCCGGTCGCCTTCGGCATCGGCACGAGCCGCAGCGTCAGCTCGGTGAGCACCGCGAGCGTTCCCTCCGAGCCGCACAGGATCCGCGACAGGTCGTAGCCGGCCACGTTCTTGTGCAGCTTGCCGCCCCAGCGGATCGTCTCGCCCGTGCCGATCACCGCCTCGATCCCGAGCACGTAGTCGCGCGTCACGCCGTACTTGATGCCGCGCATCCCGCCGGCGTTCTCGGCCACGTTGCCGCCCACGGTCGAGGTCGTGCGGCTGCCCGGGTCGGGCGGGTAGAGGAGGCCCTCCTTCTCGGTTGCCTCACCGAGCACGGCGGTCGGCAGGCCGGGCTGGCAGACGGCCGCGAGGTTCGCCGTGTCGAGCTCGAGCAGCCTGTTCATGCGCGTCAGCACCAGCAGGATCTCGCCGTGCTGAGCCACCGTGCCGGCCGAGAGGTTCGTGCCGGCGCCGCGCGGGATCAGCGGCGTGCCGAGCTCGTTGGCGACGCGCACGACGCCGGCCACCTCCTCGGTGGACCCCGGGAAGACGACGCACGACGGGAGCCCCGAGTGCATCGGCGTGGCGTCGGTCGAGTAGCTGAAGAGCGCCCCCTCGTCCGTGCGGACGTGCTCGCGGCCGACGACGGCGGCGAGCCGATCGTGGAGCTCGCCGGCCGCCCTCGCCGTTGCGGTCGCCACTACACGACCATCCACCCGAGCACGTCCGTCGACTGCAGGTAGACGAGGACGCACATGAACAGCAGGAGGATGAGGCTCCAGACGATCACGCGCCTGAAGATGTCGCCCTCCTTCCCGGCCAGGCCGACCGCGGCCGCGCCGATCGCCAGGTTCTGCGGCGAGACCATCTTCCCGAGCACCCCGCCGGAGCTGTTGGCCGCGGCGAGCAGCACGTTGTCGATCCCGGCGTCCTTCGCGGCCTGCACCTGCAGGTTGCCGAACAGCGCGTTCGACGACGTGTCCGAGCCGGTGACCGCCACGCCCAGCCAGCCGATGATCGGCGACAAGAAGGCGAAGAAGCTGCCCGCGCCCGCGGCCCACAGGCCGAGCGTCACGGTCTGGCCCGACTGGTTCATCACGTAGGCGAGGCCAAGCACCGCCATCACGGTGAGGATCGCCCACTTGAGCTGGTCGACCGTCTTCCCGAACACGCGCAGTGCGCGCGCCGGCGACAGCTGAAGGACGACCATCGTGATCAGGCCCGCGATCAGCATCAGCGTGCCGGCGGCCGGCAGCCAGTTGAAGTTGAACGTCAGGCTGCTGAGGGCCTCGCCGTCCGGGTTCACGACGTCGAGGCCGGGCCATTCGAACGTGAGCGTGCCGGGCTTGTCGGCCATCCAGTCCTTGAGCGCCGAGATCTGCGCGATCGAGAAGATCGCGATGATGATCAGGTAGGGCGCGTACGCGCGCAGCACGTCGCTCGGCGGGTCGTGCTTGCGGTCGCGACGCATGATCTCCCCCTCCATTGCGGGCAGGTGGGCCTCGGCGCCCGCCACCGCCGGTCGGCCGGGGCCTGCCGCCTCGCCTAGCACCGGCTCGGACGGCTGCCACACGCGCAGGAACAGCACGATGGCGGCGGTCGAGACGAGCGAGGCGACGATGTCGGTGAGCTCCACCGAGATGTAGTTCGAGGTGATGAACTGCATCAGCCCGAACACGACGCCGCCGACGACCGCGACAGGCCATGTCTGGCGGACGCCGCGCATACCGTCGACGAGACCGACGAGCACGAGCGGCACGACGCAGGCGAGGATCGGCGTCTGGCGGCCGACCATCGCGCCGAGGTCGTCCTTCGGGAGGTCTGTGATCCCGGCGAGCGTCACGATCGGGATCGCGATCGCCCCGAACGCGACCGGCGCCGTGTTGGCCACGAGCGCCACCACGGCCGCCTTGATCGGTTGGAAGCCGAGCGCCATCAGCATCACCGCCGAGATCGCGACCGGCGTGCCGAAGCCGGCCAGCGCCTCGAGCAGCGCGCCGAAGCAGAAGGCGACGATGATGGACTGCACGCGCTGGTCGTCGGACACCGTCCCGAACGAGCGCCGCAGCACCGCGAAGTGGCCCGTCTCGACGGTCATGTTGTAGACCCAGATCGCGGTGACGACGATCCACATGATCGGGAACAGCCCGAAGGTCGCGCCCTGGCTCGCGGACAGGAGCACCTGACCGAGGTTCATGCCGTAGACGATCCAGGCCACGAGCATCGCCACGCCGAGCGAGATGAGCGCCGCCCACTGGGCCTTCATCCGCACCCCGCCGAGCAGGACGAAGAGCGACAGAAGCGGAAGCGCGGCGAAGATCGACGACAGACCGAGCGAATCCGATACGGGGTCGTAGACCTGCTGGTACACAGCTCCTCCTCCTCCGGCTTGGTCGCCCCCGGGCGCAGGCCCTTTAGCTGCGCGTTACCTACCCCCGCCCGCGCGCAGCGGAACACGCCGGGCCGCTTCTGCCGCGTTGGCACCCGTGAGACACTCCGCCCGTGCGCGTCGCGCTGTTCGTCACCTGCTTCAACGACACGCTCTTCCCGGAGACGGGGCGCGCCACGGTCCGGCTGCTCGAGCGGCTCGGCTGCGAGGTCGACTTCCCCGAGGAGCAGACCTGCTGCGGGCAGATGCACCTCAACACGGGCTACGCGCGCGAGGCACGTGCGCTGATGGAGCGCTTCCGGCGCGTGTTCGAGCGCAGCGAGGCGGTCGTCGCGCCGTCGGCCTCGTGCGTCGCGACGGTGCGGGAGGGGATCCTGGACGGCCCACCCGTGTACGAGCTGTCCGAGTTCATCACGGGGCAGCTCGGACGCGACGACGTGGGCGCCTACTACCCGCACCGCGTGACCTACCACCCCACCTGCCACTCGCTTCGGCACCTGCGCGTCGGCGACGCGCCGCTGCGGCTCCTGCGTGCGGTGCGCGGACTCGAGCTCGTCGAGCTGCCCGAGGCCGACGAGTGCTGCGGCTTCGGCGGCACCTTCGCCGTGAAGAACGCTGACACCTCGATGGCGATGCTTGCCGACAAGCTGCGCGCCGTGCTCGACACGCGCGCGGAGGTCGTCTGCGCCGCCGACAACTCGTGCCTGATGCACATCGGCGGCGCGCTGGCCCGCGAGCGGGCGGGGGCGCGCGCCGTGCACCTGGCCCAGGTGCTCGCCTCGACCGAGGAGGACCCCGAGCCGTGAGCTTCCCGCAGCAGGCGAGCCGGACGCTGCGCGACACGCAGCTGCGCAGGAACCTCGGCCACGCCACGCGCACGATCCGCGCCAAGCGGGCCGCCGTCGTCGGCGAGCTGCCCGACTGGGAGGAGCTGCGCGCGGCCGGGGCGGCGATCAAGGACGGCATGATGGCCTCGCTGCCCGAGCAGCTCGAGCGGCTCGAGGCGTCGGTCACGCGCGCCGGTGGGCAGGTCCACTTCGCCCAGGACGGCGCCGAGGCGAACCGCATCGTCGCCGAGGTCGCCCGCTCGCACGGCGTCGACGAGGTGGTCAAGGTCAAGTCGATCGCCTCCGACGAGATCAAGCTCAACGAGGCCCTCGCCGAGCAGGGCATCCGGGCCGTCGAGACCGACCTCGCCGAGCTGATCGTGCAGCTCGGCGAGGACGCGCCGTCGCACATCCTCGTGCCGGCGATCCACAAGAACCGCGCCGAGATCCGCGAGCTCTTCCGGCGCACGCTGCCCGAGGCGCCGCCCGACTTGACCGACGACCCGGCGCGCCTCGCCGAGGCTGCGCGGCTCCACCTCCGCCCCCGCTTCCTGAAGGCGAAGATGGCGATCAGCGGGGCCAACTTCGGGATCGCCGAGACCGGCACGATCTGCGTAGTCGAGTCGGAGGGCAACGGGCGCATGTGCCTGACGCTGCCCGAGGTGCTCGTCACGATCATGGGGATCGAGAAGACGCTGCCCGAGTGGCGCGACCTCGAGGTCTTCCTGCAGCTCCTGCCGCGCTCCTCGACCGGCGAGCGGATGAACCCCTACACCTCGCTCTGGACCGGCGTGCGCGAGGGCGACGGGCCGCGCGAGTTCCACCTCGTGCTGCTCGACAACGGACGCACGCGCGTGCTGGCCGACGCGCTGGGGCGCCAGGCGCTGCGGTGCATCCGCTGCAGCGCCTGCCTCAACTCGTGCCCCGTCTACCAGCG
>JBLNDU010000172.1:0-2684 GCA_050261935.1 Nocardioidaceae bacterium
TCCGCGGCGTTTGTGTACACGCGCGCCAGCAGCCGGGCGTGATCGGCCAGGGTGCCGCGCTGGCCGCTCGCGACCGAGCGGATGATGCTCGCCATCGTCGCGGTCGCGTTGGTCGTGCCCCAGTACTCGGCCGCCGCCGTCTGGTCAGCCGTCCGGGTCGAGCCCGTCGCCCGGCCGACCGCCTTCACCTCCTTGAAGTCGGCCGCATAGGCCCGCGAGCCGAGCCGGTGCGGCGGGCGGCCGCGGAAGCGATCCGGGTTGCGCAACACGAATGGTGTCACGTCCTTGAGCCAGGCCCCGGGGTCGGTCACCGTCGCCGGCGGCACCAGCCGCCAGCCGCCCGGCAGGGTCGCCTCCGCGAAGCGGAACGGCCCGAAGCGACCGTCCCCGTCGCGCGCCTTGAGCAACTCGGTCGCGGCGGCTTCGCCCGTGGCGATACCGCCGGCCTTCGCCGGCCCGTCCGGGATCGGCATGAGTGCAGCCTCGTAGGCGGCCTCGATCACGGGCATACGGGCGGCCGGGATCCCGAGCCCGCCGTTGACGAGCACGTGACGCGCAGCCGCCGCGACGGCGGCCTCCTGCGAGTACCAACGCTTGGCGACGGGCGAGGAGACGTACGGCTCGTCGCAGCCGACGATCGCGTTGACCGCGTCGTAAACGGCGACGTGGACCATCGCCAGGTGCGCCGTCGAGACAGCGCCCTGGCCCCCGCCCGGAGGGCGAGCAGTGCCGGGCGACTGCAGCGCCGCGGCGGCGACCATGTTCCAGTCGGTCACGGCGTCCGCGCGAGCGGACGCCGGTGTCGCCAGCACGGCGACAAGGGCAACACTGCCGAGCGGGCGCGGAGTAAGCGGGTGGCGCGCAAAGCCACTCCTCCCATTCCTGGATCTGGTCGAGGGCCGCCAGAGGTCCCGTGGCCCCGGGTGATCTCCTGTGGTTCCGTCCGGGTGTGGGCCCCAAGCCGACCCTCTCGCCTCCACGCGCCGAAGTCAACTCGCGATCGCGATCCCGCCCTTGAGGGACAGCGCCCCCATTCGTGAAGAACCGACCGTGCGCGCCTGCCGCCGCCACGCTCGGCCCGGACGAGCCGCAACTCTCTGGGGCGGCGCCGAAACGGCGCTCGCTTCGCCAGCGATTGCAGTAGCCGAGGCCGGCCACGGCTACGCTCTCGTGGCTCGTCCTTTGCGACAGCGAGGCAGGAGCAGGATGCGCTCGCGCTTCTGCCTGTGGCTGTCGGAAAAACCGCCCGGGCCAGTGCCGCCGATGAGGTGGCCAAGGCCGGGGGATCTTGGGGGGCCGGTTCAGACCTCCGCGGCGGCGATGCGGTGGTTGTGGAGCTTCAGGCAGGTTGTGAGTGGCGGCGATGAGGCGCCATTCCGAGCGGCACGCCGCTCGCCCGCGGCGTAAGAAGCGATCGAGCCGCCGGTTGAACTTCGTCTGCCCGAACACGGGCTCGACCGTCGCCAGGCGTCTTCGATAGACAGCCTTGCCGTGCTCGGTTGACAGCACTCGGCGCATGAACGCGTAGAGGCCCTTGTCCCATCCCGGTCGAGCGCCCTCGCGTCGGCCCGAGTCGGGCGGGATCACCACCTGGATGCCGCGGCTGACGACGTTCTCCATCTGCTGCTTGTGCCAGTAGCCAGGGTCGGCGACGACCGTCTGCGGTGACTCGCTGACACCGGCGTTCTCCAGCTCGCTGACGCTCGCGTCGACCATCGGCTCGAGGTGACCGAAGTCGGGCGAGTCGACGGTGAGCTCGGCGGCGATGATGACCTGGCTCTCTGAGACCGCGGCCTGAGCGTTGTAGCCCTGGATCGCCGGCTGTCCCTGGGTGCGCACGATGCGCGAGTCGTGATCGGTCGTGTTGATCGTCCCGGTCGGCTGCGCCGGCGGAGTGTGCGGGTCAGCCGGTCGACCGAACCGCCGTCCGTCCCTCATCACCCCACGCGCGCGATACGCCCCATAGGCAGCGTTTGACTCGAGCTCGACCCGCTGCTCTTCCTCCAGCCGCCGCTTCGACTCGCGCAGTCGCTCGGTCCTCGAGCGGGCGATCGGCCGGGCCTGTCGCCTGCGCAGCTCATCCAGCTGGCGGCGGCCTTCCCGCAGCCAGCCACGCCGACCCTGCTCGCTGTTGACCAGCCGCTCCCGGTCGAGATCGAGCGCGACGATCGGCTCATCCTCCGAGACTTCCCCAGCGCTCTGCGCTTCACGCTCGGCAGCGAGCTTGCGCTTCGCCTCCCGCAACGCCGCGCGCCGCCCCTCGCGCCTGCGCAGCTGCTCGGGCAGCTCGTCGCCGCGTGCCTCCCCGTAGAGCTCGTCCTCCGCCTCGTCGATCCGCCAAGCCTCCGCCAGGATCTCGCGCGCGACCTGCCCGTAGGAGCGATTGGCATCGCGCGAGGCGTTCGCCGCGACCTTCGTGCCGTCGATCGCGATCACCCCGACCCGGACCAGCCCGGCCGCCCTGCAGAGCCCCAACACCTCGCCGAAGAGGCCGGCCAGGGCCCGCTCGTGACGCACCCGAAACTCGGCGATGGTGGAGTGATCGGGCACCTGGTTGGAGCAGATCACCCGATAGGCCACGTCCTCCGCACACGCCCGCTCGATCCCACGCGAGGAGCGGTTTCCCTTGGCGTAGGCGTAGAGCAAGAGGGCACCATCATCTTGGGGTCGTAGGCGGCGCGGCC
>JBLNDU010000173.1:0-9645 GCA_050261935.1 Nocardioidaceae bacterium
CGGCGGTCGCGGCCGGCCTCGGGGTCGCGCTGCTCGCCGTCCTCGCGCTGCTGGCGGCGGCCGCCGCGCGCGCTCCCGACGACGCACGCCCCCCCGACGACGCACGCGCGCTGGTGCTCGCCGCCCTCGCCGCCGTGGCGGCCTTCGCGGCGTTCGGGAAGGTGCTGTCGCCGCAGTTCCTGATCTGGGTGGCGCCGCTTGGCGCGCTCGCGCTCGGCTGGCGGATGCACGCGCTCGCGGCCGCGGTGGCCGTCGCGACGCTGCTCACCCTCGTCGAGTTCCCCGACCGCTACGGGGACGTGGTCGCGCAGCGCCCCGCCGCGCTGGCTCTGGTGGCGGCCCGCAACGCGCTGCTGCTCGCCGTGCCCGCGCTTGCGCTGCGCGCGCTCAGCGCTCGAGCGGGACGAGCAGCTGCTCGATCGAGCGCGCCCGCCCATCGGGCCCCGCCTCGACGAGCACGGCGTTCAGCCACGGATCCTCTTCCGCGGTCTCGAAGCGGACCTGCGTGAGCGACAGGAAGCGCTCGAGCGCCTGCTCGCGCTTCACGCCGATCACCCCGCCGCGGCCGCCGGTCATGCCGACGTCGGTGACGTACGCCGTGCCGCCCGGCAGCACCCGGGCGTCGGCCGTCGGCACGTGGGTGTGCGTGCCCACGCAGGCGGTGACGCGGCCATCGAGGTGCCAGCCGAGCGCCACCTTCTCGCTCGTGGCCTCGGCGTGCATGTCGACGAGCACGAAGTCGGCCCGGCCGCTCAGGCTGGCGAGCGCGGCGTCCACGTCGGCGAACGGCGAGCGCACCGCGTCGAGGAACACGAGCCCCGACACGTTCACGACGCCGAGCCGCGCGCCGTTGCGCTCGACGACGGTCCAGCCCCGGCCGGGGCTGCCCTTCGGGTAGTTGGCGGGGCGCACGACGCGCTCGTCGCGGTCGAGGAAGTCGTACACGTCGCGGTGGCGGTAGGCATGGTTGCCGAGCGTGATCGCGTCGGCGCCGGCGGCGATCAGCTCGAGCGCCGTGGACTCCGTGATCCCGACGCCGCCGGCGGAGTTCTCGCCGTTCACGACGACGAAGTCGGGCGCGTGGCGCTCGCGCAGTTCAGGCAGCAGCGCGGCGAGCGTCCGCCTGCCGATCCCGCCCACCACGTCGCCGATGAAGAGCAGCTTCACGGCGGGCGATTCTGGCAGCCGCCCGCGGCGACGCCCTCCGGCGCCGCTCTAAGGTGGTCCCATGGAGCAGCCGGCAGCGCTCAGCTCGGGTGTCGAGGCGCCGCCCGCCGCGGCGCCTCCGCTGCTCGAGGCGCGCGGGCTCGTCAAGCGCTTCGGCGACCGCGAGGCGCTCAAACGCGTGTCGCTCGCCGCCGCTCCCGGGGAGGTCGTGGCGGTGATCGGGCCCAACGGAGCCGGCAAGACGACGCTGCTCTCGATCCTGGCGGGCATCCAGCGGCCCGACGAGGGGGCGGTCTCGCGCGCACCGGCGGACGTCGGTTGGGTGCCGCAGTCGCCGGCCCTGTACGGGAAGCTCACCGTGCGCGAGAACCTCGACCTGTTCGCGCGCCTCGAGCGCTGCCCCGACCCGGCCGCGCGGGTCGAGCGGATGCTCGACCTGACCGGCCTGCGTGAGCGCGCGGACGATCAGGCCGCCACGCTCTCGGGCGGCAACCGCCAGCGGGTCAACATCGCGCTCGGGCTGCTCGGGGAGCCGCCGGTGTTGTTGCTCGACGAGCCGAGCGCCGCGCTCGATCCACGCCAGCGGGCGCGCCTGTGGGACTTCATCCTGGCGCTCGCCCGCGCCGGCACGACCGTCGTGTACGCCACCCACGACGTGCGCGAAGCCGACCGCTACGCGCAGCAGGTGGTCGTGCTGGCGGACGGCGAGCGCCTGTTCTCGGGCCCGCCACGCGAGCTCGAGGCGCTCGTGGGCACCCCGGGCGCGGACTTCGACGACGACCGCTCGGGACCCGCCGCGCGGCCCGACTTCGAGGCAGCCTTCGTCGCGTTCCTGCACGCGCGGGGCCACTGACGAGCCGGCCTCCGAAGTGCGCTGGCTGCTCCTCAAGGACCTTCGCATCCTCGCGCGCTCGCCGCTGCTCGTCGCCCTCCTCGTGCTCTACCCGGTGCTGATCGCGACGCTGATCGGCTTCGCGATCTCGCGCGGGCCCGACAAGCCCGCGGTCGCCTTCTACAACGGCCTGCCGCCCGCCGTCGACCAGGTCGAGCTCGGCGGCGAGCGGATCGACCTCGGGCGCGAGGGCAGCGCCCTGTTCCGGGCGATCGACCCGGTGCGGGTCCCGAGCCGCGCCGAGGCGATCCGCAAGGTGCGGAACGGGGACGTGCTCGGCGCGCTGATCATTCCGGCGGATCTCGCCGACAAGCTGCAGTCGACGCTCGAGCCGGGCACCGTCGAGGTCTACTACAACGCCGAGGACCCGGCCAAGCGCAGGCTCGTCGAGAGCACGATCCGGGCCCAGCTCCAGGCGGCCAACGCCGCGCTCACGAAGCGGATCGCGAAGCAGGCGCTCGAGGCGCTCGACCTGCTCCGCGCCGGCGGGCGCTACAGCTTCCTCGGCCAGAGCGTCGAGGTGCTCGGCCTGAGGCGCTCCGAGCAGATCCTCGCGGCGGCCCGCGACGAGCTGCCGCCCAGCTCGCGCGAGCGGCGCCGGATCGAGGAGGTGATTCGTTTCTCGCAGCTGGCGCGCGCCAACCTCGGCTTCTCCGACGACGTGCTGTCGGTGGTCGGCGAGCCGATCCGCGTGCGCGCGCACGTCGTGGAGGGCGGGGCGACCTCGCTGACGTCGTTCGCGGTCGCGCTCTCCGTGGCGGTGTCGCTGATGTTCATCGCGCTGCTCCTGGCCGCCGGCGCGCTCGCGCTCGAGCGCGAGGAGAACGCCTTCGCGCGGCTGGTGCGCGGGCTCGTGTCGCGCAGCGGACTGCTGCTCGAGAAGGCGTGCCTCGCCGCCGTCTGCGCGTTCGCGGCCTGCCTCCTGATGCTGCTCGGCCTCGGGCTGTTCGTCGACCTGAGCTGGGAGCGCCTCCCGCTCTGGCTGGCCGCGCTGGCCGGCGGGGCGCTCGCCTTCGCGGCGCTGGGGCTGGCGATCGGGGCGCTCGCGCGCGAGGTGCGGGCTGCCTCGTTGCTCGCGTTCATGCTGTCGCTGCCGCTCGCCTTCCTGGCGCTCGTGCCCTCGGGCGCGGTGTCGCCGGCGCTGTTCGACCTGATCCGCGCCGTCTCGGCGCTGTTCCCGTTCAGGCCGACCCTCACGGCGCTCGACGCCGCGCTCAACGGAAGCGGCGCGCTCGTGCCGCCGCTGCTGCACCTCGGGCTGCTGTTCGCGGGCTTCGGGCTGCTCGCCCGGCTGGGACTGCGCCGCTTCGCGTGACGCGCTCGGCGGCCGCCGGGGTCGGGACCGCGGCGGTGAACCGCGGCGTCAGCGGTAGCGCCGGCGGCGGAAGACGTCCGTGGCGAGCGAGTCGACCCGGTCGAGGAAGAGGACGCCGTCGAGGTGGTCCAGCTCGTGCACGAGGCAGCGCGCCTCGAAGCCGCGCGCCTCGACGCTCAGCTCGCTCCCGTCGGGCGCGAGCGCGGCGAGCTCGATCAGCGTCGGCCGGCGCACGTTGCCGGTCAGGTGGGGAATGCTGAGGCACCCCTCGCGCGCCACCTCCGCCCCCTCGCGGCGCACGAGGCGCGGGTTGACGAGCAGCAGCAGCCCGCTGGCGGATGTGGCCTTGGGATGCCCGCTGACGTCGACCGCCACGACGCGCACGAGCTCGTCGAGCTGCGGGGCGGCCAGGCCGACGCAGCCCGGGTGGGAGCGCATCGTGTCGACGAGATCGCCGGCGACGCGGGCCGCCTCGCCCAGCTCGTCCAGGCCGAGCTCGCGCGCCACGCGCTTGAGTGACGGGTGCGGATAGCGGAGGACCTCGCGGACCGCCACGCGGCGGCCCTAGAGGACGTCCTGCTCGAGCTCGCGCAGCGTCACCTCGACGCCCTGCGCGCGCCCGACCGCCTCCAGGGCGGTGCGCAGCTCCCCAGCATCGCTGCCGGCGGGCAGCGCGACCTCCATCATGAGCGCGTAGAGCGGCTGGCCGCCCTCCTCGTCCACGAGCCTCGTGTTGAGGTCGGTGATGTCCACGTCGCGGTCGGCGAGGGCGGTGGCCGCGGCGTGCACGATGCCGGGATGGTCGACGCCGTAGACCGTCACGATGTGCGACGGCTCGGGGCCGGGTCGCTCGAGCGCCCCGACCTCGCTGACCGAGATCGCGTCGAGGCCGAGCCGATCGCCGGTGGCGGCCCGGGCGCGGCGCAGGCGGTCGGGATCAACCGCGCCCGGCGCGGCGACGACCAGCATCATCGCGAAGTGGCCGCGCAGGATCGTCATCTGCGAGTCCTCGACGTTCAGCTCGTGGTCGAGCAGCACGCGGCTGACGGCCGCGACGATCCCGGGGCGATCGCGACCGACGGCGGAGATGGCGAAGTGGCGCACGGGAGGCGAGCATAGGGGCGCGCGGCGACGGGGAGCGTCGCGCCGGGGAACCCTGCGCCGCGGGCGGTCGCGCCGTGGGACCCCGGTGCCGCGGGCGCACGCGCCGCGGGCGGTCGCGCCGCGGGCCGTAGACTGAGCGGCCGATGGCCTTCCCCGCCACTCGCATGCGCCGGCTGCGCAAGAGCCCGGTCCTGCGCGCGCTGGTGCGCGAGACGGAGCTCAGCCCAGCCCACCTCGTGCTGCCGCTGTTCGTCCAGCTGGGCACCGACAGCCGCACGCCCATCGAGGCGATGCCGGGCGTCGAGCGGCTCTCGATCGCGCACGCCGTCGACGAGGCCGGCGCCGCGCGCGAGCTCGGCCTGCCGGCCGTGCTGCTGTTCGGCCTGCCGCCCGAGAAGGACGAGCAGGCGTCGGGGGCCTACGACGACGAGGGCGTCGTGCAGCTCGCCGTGCGCGCCCTGAAGCGCGCCCACCCGGAGCTCGTCGTGATCACCGACGTCTGCCTGTGCGCCTACAGCTCGCACGGTCACTGCGGCGTGGTTCGTGCCGACGGCAGCGTGGACAACGACGCCACCCTCGACCTGTTGGCTCGCACCGCCGTGTCGCACGCCGAGGCGGGCGCGGACGCCGTCGCGCCCAGCGACATGATGGACGGGCGCGTCGGCGCGCTGCGCGCGCAGCTCGACGCGCACGGCCACGAGGACACGCCGATCGTGGCCTACGCCGCCAAGTTCGCCTCCGCCTTCTACGGGCCGTTCCGCGAGGCCGCCGACTCGGCGCCCGCGTTCGGCGACCGCCGCACCTACCAGCTCGACCCGGCGAACGCCGAGGAGGCCGTGCGCGAGGCGGCGCTCGACGTGAACGAGGGCGCCGACGTGGTGATGGTCAAGCCGGCGCTGCCCTACCTGGACGTGATCCGGCGCGTCAAGGAGTCGACGCGCGTGCCCGTCGCCGCCTACAACGTGAGCGGCGAGTACTCGATGCTGAAGGCGGCGGCCGCCGCCGGCTACCTCGACGAGCGCGCCGCCGTGCTCGAGTCGCTCACCGCCATCCGCCGGGCCGGCGCCGACATCGTGATCAGCTACCACGCCAGGGAGGCCGCCGAGTGGCTGCGGTGAGGGAGGCCCAGGCCAAGGTCCGAAGCCGCGCGGGCGGCGCCGCGGTTCCGCTCGACGAGCTCGACAAGCGGCTGCTCAACCTGATGCAGGGGCGGTTCCCGCTCGCCCCGCGGCCCTACGCCCGCGTCGCCGAGCTGGCCGGGACGAGCGAGGAGGAGGCGCTTCGCCGCACGGAGCGCCTCATCCGCGAGCGGATCATCCGCCAGGTCACGCCGATCTTCGACACGCGGGTGCTGGGCTACAGCTCCATGCTGGTGGCCGCCCGCGTCGATCCGGACCACCCGCACCGCGCCGCGGCGATCATCAACTCGCACCCGGGCGTGTCGCACAACTACCTGCGCAACCACGACTTCAACCTCTGGTTCACCATCGCCACCGCGCCCGACTCACGGCTGGGGCTCGCGGGGACGCTGGAGGTGCTCGGCCGCCTGACCGGGGCCGAGTCGATGCGCGAGCTTCCGACGCTGCGGCTGTTCAAGATCCGCATGGACCTCGAGATGGAGCGCGGCACCGACGCGCTGGCCGCGGCCGGCGTCGCCGAGGAGCCGAAGGACCCCGATCCGGTGGAGCTGTCCGAGCTCGACGTGGCGGTGATCCGCGCGCTCCAGGGCGACATGCCGGTCGTGCCCGAGCCCTACGCGCCCGCCGCGGCCGAGCTCGGTCTCAGCCAGCGCGAGCTGCTCGAAGGGCTCGAGTCGATGCGCGAGCGCCGGGCGCTGCGGCGCGTGGCGGCGATCCTGTTCCACCGCCGCGCCGGCTTCTCGGCCAACGGCATGGGCGTCTGGAGGGTGCCCGAGGAGCGGATCATGGAGCTCGCGCCGCGGATGGCGAGCTTCCGCGGCATCTCGCACTGCTACCAGCGGCCCACCTACCCGGACTGGCCCTACTCCGTCTTCACGATGGCCCACGGGCGATCGAAGGAGGAGTGCGACGCGATCCTCGACTCGATCGCGGCCGAGACCGGCATCGAGGACCGGCGCACGCTCTACTCGTCGACCGAGTTCAAGAAGATCCGCCTGCTCTACTTCACCGACGACCACGCGAAGTGGGAAGCGGAGCACGCCTGACGGTCCGGCGGCCCGCCCGCCCGACGCCGGGCGGCGTTCCCGGCGAGCCCATCCGGCCCCCGCGCGCCACGGCCGGCGGGGATGACGAGGCCGGGCACTCGGCCGCCCTCTACGAGCGCGCGCTGCGGCTGCTGCCCGGCG
The DNA here is from genome assembly GCA_050261935.1 of Nocardioidaceae bacterium. Classification (GTDB taxonomy): domain Bacteria; phylum Actinomycetota; class Thermoleophilia; order Solirubrobacterales; family Thermoleophilaceae; genus JBLNDU01. Next base: position 6,805 of record JBLNDU010000173.1, read on the forward strand.
GCGTCAACTCCCCGGTGCGCGCGATGCGCGCCATCGGGCGCGACCCGCTCTTCGTCGCACGCGGCGAGGGCGCCGAGCTGATCGACGTCGACGGCCGCCGCTACGTCGACTGGATGATGTCCTGGGGGCCGCTCGTCGCGGGGCACGCGCATCCCGAGGTCGTGGCGGCGGTCACCGCCGCGGCCGCCGCGGGCACGAGCTACGGCGCGCCGACCCCGGCCGAGGTCGAGCTGGCCGCGGCGGTAGTGGAGCGCGTCCCCTCGGCCGAGATGGTCCGCATGACCTCCTCCGGCACGGAGGCCTCGATGAGCGCGCTGCGGCTCGCGCGCGCCGCGACCGGCCGCGACGCCGTGCTCAAGTTCGCGGGCGCCTACCACGGCCACGTCGACGGGCTGCTGGCCGAGGCCGGCTCCGGCCTCGCCACGCAGGGCATCCCCGCCAGCCCCGGCGTCACCCGGGCGCAGGCGGCCGACACGGTCGTCGTGCCCTGGAACGATCGCGCCGCCGTCGAGCGCGCGCTTGCGGAGCGCGAGCCGGCGGCGATCCTGTGCGAGCCCTACCCGGCCAACATGGGGCTCGTGCCGCCGGCGGCCGGCTTCCTGGGCTTCCTGCGCGAGGCCGCGGACGCGGCGGGCGCGCTGCTCGTGTTCGACGAGGTGATCTCGGGCTTCCGGGTGGCGCCCGGCGGCGTCCAGGAGCGCGAGGGGGTGCTGCCCGACCTGACGATCCTCGGCAAGGTGCTCGGCGGCGGCCTGCCCGCGGCGGCCTTCGCCGGGCCGCGGGCGCTGATGGAGCGCGTGGCGCCCGCGGGCGACGTCTACCAGGCCGGCACGCTGTCCGGCAACCCGCTCGCCACGGCCGCCGGGCTCGCGACGCTGCGCCTGCTCGACGGCGATGCCTACCGCCGCCTCGACCGGACCTCGGCGGCGCTCGCCGACGGCCTGCGCGCGGCCGCGAGCGAGGCCGGCGTGCCGGTGCAGGTCGCCCAGGTCACGGGGCTGCTCACGGCCTTCATGTCCGCGACGCCGGTCGCCGACTACGAGGGCGCGCGCGCCTGCGACCTCGAGGCGCACGCCGCCTTCTGCCGCGCGATGCTGGCGCGCGGCGTGCTCCTGCCGCCGTCGCAGTTCGAGGCCTGGTTCCCTTCGCTCGCCCACACGGACGCGCACGTGGAGCTGACGGTGGCGGCGGCGCGCGAGGCGCTGCGGGAGCTGGCGTGAGCCCGCCGGTCGACGGTCGCGGCGGCGCGGCGGGTGCGCCGGATCGGAGCGCGAGCGTGCTCGGCGAGCTCGTCGCCGCGGCCGAGCCGGCGCTCGCCGAGAAGGCCGCCGCGGAGCCCGGACCGCCGCTAGCCGCGCACGGCCACGCCCGCGAGCGCCGGTTCGTGATAGAGGCGGTCCGCGAGGGCTACCTGATGCACTACGGAGAGCCGCGCGCCGTCCGCGGGCTCGACGACGACCTGAGGCTGCTCGGCGGCGACGCGATGTACGCGCTCGGGCTCGAGCGGCTCGCGGCGAGCGGAGACCTCGAGGCCGTGGCGGCGCTCGCCGACCTGATCTCGCACTCGGCGCAGGCGCACGCCGAGGGGCGCGCGGAGGACGCCGAGCGGCTCTGGCCGGTCACGGCCGAGGCGCTGGCGCGCGCGCCGCGATAGGCTGCCGCGCCGCTGGCACGGCCGCCGCGCCAGCATCCGCAGCTTGGCGCGTGGACGGGCGACTCTCGTGACGCGCGCAACCAACTTGTCACTAACGTCGGCGGCTCGGTAGAAACCCGAATCGCCGCCCAGGAACCGCAGTGGCAGAGCCGCCCTCGAAGACAGACCCCAAGTCGCGCTACACCGCCGGCCGCGGCATCGCCGGGGCGTTCGAGGGCGAGACGGTCACGCGGCGTCGGCTGATGGAGGGGACCGCGCTGGCGGTAGGCGGCATCGCGACCGCCGCCTTCGCGTTGCCGGGGCTCGGCTTCGCGCTCGGCCCGATCTTCGAGGACGCCGGGCCCACGAACTGGCAAGGGGTCGGGCCGATCGGCGACTTCAGCGACACGAGCTACGTGCCGCGCGTGATCAACATCACGCCGGACGTCGGCGAGGTCGGCAAGACCACGATCTACGTGCGGCGCTTCAACCCGCGGCGCGACAGGCAGGTGAAGGGCCAGGACTCGCAGCCCTACGTCGCGATCTCCACCCGCTGCGCGCACCTCGGCTGCCCCGTCCGCTACGTGCAGGCGTCGCAGAAGTTCATCTGCCCCTGCCACGGCGGGATCTACGGCTTCGAGGGCCAGGTGGAGGGCGGCCCGCCGGTGCGGCCGCTCGACCGCTTCTACACGCGAGTGCGGGCCGGGGTCGTGGAGATCGGCGACCGCTTCTCCGTCAACTCGCAGCTCAAGCGCTTCTCGCCGCGCGACCCGTCGAACCACCTCGACGGACTCTGGCAGTACCTCTACCCATCGAGGCCGACGACATGAAGCTTCCCGCGCCGCCGCTTCCTAAGTTCCTTCGTCCCGCGCCGCCGCGTCCCGGCGCCCGACCTGCCGGCGCCGACGGCGCCGGGCCGAACGGCGCGCCGCGCGGTCGCGCGCCCAGCGTCAAGGACGAGGCCGCCGAGGCGGGCGCCTCGCTCGTCGGCTGGCTCGACGAGCGGTCGGGCGCCAGTCCGATCGTGCGGGCGATGCTCTACCGGAAGGTCCCGAAGGGCACGAACTGGTTCTACACGCTCGGGTCGGCCACGTTGTTCGCCTTCCTCGCGCAGGCCGTCACGGGCGTGTTCCTGGCCATGTACTACGTGCCGGACCCGGCGCGCGCCTACTCGTCGGCCTCGCACATCACGAACGACGTCTTCCTCG
>JBLNDU010000174.1:0-4634 GCA_050261935.1 Nocardioidaceae bacterium
GGGAGGCCTCGAAGCGCTCCCTCACGCGCGCCATGTCCAGCATCAGGTCAGGTAGAAGTAGAGCGCGTACAGCAGGTCCACGGCCGGGCTCGACGTGTGGACGGTCACCTCGGGCGGCACCTCGAGCAGCGCCTCCGAGTAGTTGAAGATGATCTTCACCCCGGCCTCGACCAGGTCGTCGGCGACCCTCTGGGCCGCCTCGGTCGGGACCGCGAGCACGCCGACCACGACGTCCTCGTCGCGCACGACGCGCTCGAGGTCGTCGTAGGGGCGCACGACGAGCGCATCGCCCACCGCGGTGCCGATCTTCCTGGCGTCGGTGTCGAGGATCGCCACCACGCGGAAGCCGTGGTCGGCGAAGATGTCCGAGCCGGCGATCGCCTTGCCCAGGTGGCCGGCGCCGAACAGCGCGATGTTGTGCTTGCCGGTGGTCCGCAGGATCTTGCGGATCTGGCGGATCAGCGACTCGACGTTGTAGCCCACCCCGCGCTTGCCGAACTTGCCGAAGCCCGACAGGTCGCGCCGGATCTGGGTCGAGTTCACGTGCGTGTAGGTGGCGAGCTCCTGCGAGGAGATCGTCTCCTTGCCGGTCTTCTTGGCCTGGGTGAGGACCTGCAGGTAGCGCGAGAGGCGCGCCGCCACGCCGAGCGACAGCCGCTCGCCGGCGCCGTCCTGGAGCCCCACCCCGCCCGCCGTGGGCTCGTGCAAGCTCACGTGCCCACTCTACCGAGCAGCCCCCTGAGCGACCCGGCATCGACGTGGAGCTCGAAGGCCTCCTCGCCGTTCAGCTCGACGACCGGTATCCGCTCGCCGTAGCGGCGGTGGAGGGCCGCGTCGAGCGACACGTCCACCTCGCGCAGCTCGAACGGGTGGTCGGCGCGGACGGCGTCGATCACGGCGCGCGCCTCCTCGCACAGGCAGCAGCCGGGCTTGCCGTAGAGCGTCACCACCGCCATCGCGATCTCCTCGCGGTCGCGCCCGACCCGCCGTCCGATCGCAGGCCCCGAGCCGTCACGCCGCCAGCCTCGCCGCCGCATCGAGCTCGAGGTAGTCGGGGTAGCGCAGGGGCTCGCGGAAGCGCGCCGCGCCGGCGATCATCGCCGCGTTGTCCGTGCAGAGCTCGAGCGCCGGCACCCAGGTGGGGAGCCCGAGCGCGGCCACGGCGGCGCGCAGCTCCGAGTTGGCCGCCACGCCCCCGCCGATCGCGAGGCGCTCGAGCCCCTCGCGCTCGAGCGCCGCCCGCGTGCGCGCGACGAGCGCGTCGACGATCGCGCGCTGGTAGGAGGCGGCGAGGTCGGCGCGGCGGCGGTCGGCCTCGCGCTCGCCCAGGTCTCGCAGCGCATAGAGCAGCGCCGTCTTCAGGCCGCTGAAGCTGAAGTCGAGCTCGCCCGGCGCCGCGCGCGGGAACGCGAAGGCGCCCGGATCGCCCTCGCGCGCGAGCCGATCAAGCGCCGGCCCGCCCGGGTAGGGGAGCCCGAGCAACCGCGCGCCCTTGTCGAACGCCTCTCCGGCGGCGTCGTCGAGCGTCTGGCCCAGCACGGCGTAGTCGCGCGGGTGGTCGACGCGCGCCACGAAGGTGTGGCCGCCGCTCGCCACGAGGCAGAGGAAGGGCGGCTCGATCGGCTCGGGCGCGAGCGTGCTGGCCACGGCGTGCCCGTGCAGGTGGTCGACCGGCACGAGCGGGAGCCGGCGCGCGGCGGCGAGCGCCTTGGCCCAGGAGACCCCGACGAGGAGCGCCCCGATCAGCCCCGGCCCGCGCGTGACGGCCACGAGCTCGACCTCGTCGAGGCCGACGCCCGCTCGCTCGAGCGCGTCCTCGACCACCGCGTCTAGCAGCTCGAGGTGGCGGCGCGACGCGACCTCCGGCACGACGCCGCCGTAGCGAGCGTGCAGCAGGCCCTGGGAGGCCACCACGTTCGAGCGGATCTCGCCCTTCGCCGTGACGCCGGCCGCACAGGTGTCGTCGCAGCTCGTCTCGACGGCGAGGATCGTGTCGCGCAGCGCGTCGCGCCGCGTCATGCCCGGCGGCGCTGCACGCGGTCGTGGGCGGCGCCGTCGGCCCAGCCGGGCTCGCGGCCCTCGGCCGTGGGCGGCGCCGTGCGCCACATGATCAGGGCGTCCTCGCGGTTGTCGTGGTAGTAGCCGCGGCGACGGCCGGCCGGCCTGAACCCGAAGCGCTCGTAGAGCGTGATCGCGCCGTCGTTCGAGGTGCGCACCTCGAGCGTGTACTGCTGCCCGTCGCCGTCCGCCAGCTCGAACAGGCGGGCGATGAGCGCGGTGGCGATCCCCTGGCGGCGCAGGCGGTCGTCGACGGCCACGTTCATCACGTGCCAGACGGTGTCGTAGCGCGAGCAGATCAGGTACCCCACCACGTTGCGGCGCCGGAGCGCGACCAGGCAGATCCCGCTCGGCTTGGACAGCTCGAGGACGAACATCGCGAGGGACCAGGGGGTCGGGAAGGCGCGCCGCTCGATCGCGATGATCTGGGGCAGGTCGGCGTAGGTCAGGCGCCGGATCTCGAGCTGATCGCTCACTGGGTTGTGGGCTTCGCGTCCGGGAGTCGCAGGTACTCGGGGAGGACGGCCTCCGGCGAGGCGGGCGGCGCGCCTGCCGCCAGGTGGCAGACGTGGAGCGCCCGCACCACGTGGGCGCGCGACCGGTCCGGCTCGACACGGATGCCGGCCGCCTCGAGCACGCGCCTCCATCGTACCGAGCCGTCCCCGCACGCCAGCGGCGCGAGCCGCTCGCGACGCAGCCGCTCCGCCACGGCGTCCGGCCGCGCGGCGAAGGGCGGCCAGCGCTCCTCGCCATCCTCGTACAGAGCGGCGAAGAGCTCGCCGCGCCGGGCGTCGATCAACGCGAGCACGAGCGGCGCGTCGCTCCCCGCGGCGAGCGCGGCGAGCGACGACACGGGGCGCAGCTCGAGGCCGCGCGCGCGTGCGAGCCCGCGCGCCGTGGCGACCCCGATCCGGAGCCCGGTGAAGCTCCCCGGGCCGACGCCGACCGCGAGCGCGTCGAGGTCCGCCCAGTCGAGCGCGGAGCGGTCGAGCACGTCCGCGATCGCCGGCAGCAGCTCGCGCGCGTGCGCGGGCGGCGCGGCGAGCGTCTCGGGATCGGGTACGACCTCGAAGGCGGACCCGGCGTCGCCCGGCTCGCGGGCTGACCCGACGTGGCGCAGCACGCAGGCGGCGCTCGCGGCTGTGCTGGTGTCGAAGCCGAACACGTTCATTCGACCGTGATACGGCGCCTGTCGCCGCCCAGGTGCTCGAGCGTGACTCGCGCGGCGACCCTCGGCAGGGCCGGCTCGGCGGCCGCCGGCCACTCGACGAAGCCGACCCTGTCGCCCGTCAGGTAGTCGTCGAGCAGCGCCGGGTCCTCGCCCGCGAGCGCCTCGAGCCGGTAGAGGTCGAGGTGGGCCACCTCGACCTTGCCCGAGAGCACGTGCCCGATCGTGAAGGTCGGGCTCGTCACCGGCTCCCTCACGCCGAGCGCCCGGCAGGCGCCGCGCACGAAGGTGGTCTTCCCGCTGCCGAGCTCGCCCGCCACGAGCACGACGTCGCCCGGCGCGAGTCGGGCCGCAAGCCGGGCGCCCGCCGCCTCCGTCTCCTCGGGAGCCTGCGTCTCGGTCGTCACCGCCCGAAGTGTCCCCGCTCCGCCGCCCGCGGGTGCGCCGACGCCAGGCGCGCCGCGCCGCTCAGGCGAACAGGCCGAGCTGCGGCGCCGCCACCGGCTCGGGAAGCCGAGGCTCGGCGAGGGACGGCGGAGCGCCGGGTGGCAGTGGCGGCGGCTGCTCGAGCAGGCCGGGCAGCGTGGCGAAGTCGGCCCGCAGGGCGGCCAGCGTGGCCGGCGTCCGCAGCGCCGCGGCGGGGTGGAAGAGCGGCAGGAGCCGGACCCAGCGACCGCCGAGCTCCTGCGCCTGCGGGCGGCCGTGGACGCTCGTGATCCCGCGACTCGAGCGCGTGAGCAGCTTCGTGGCGAAGTTCCCGAGCGTGCAGACCACGCGCGGCTCGACGAGGCGGATCTGCTCGAACAGATAGGGCTTGCAGCTGTCGATCTCCTCGGGCAGCGGGTCGCGGTTGCCCGGCGGCCGGCACTTGAGGACGTTGACCACCATCACGTCCGAGCGCGCCAGGCCGACCTCCCCGAGCAGCTCGTCGAGCAGGTGGCCGGCGCGACCGACGAACGGCAGTCCCTGCTCGTCCTCGTGGCGGCCCGGCGCCTCGCCCACGAACATCAGGTCGGCATCGGCGTTGCCGGCGCCGAAGACGACGTTCGTGCGGCTCTCGCTGAGCGGGCAGTCGCGACAGTCGCGCAGCCGCCGGTAGAGCTCGACGAGGCGCTCGCGGCGCTCAGCTGCCGGTCGCTCGTGCACCTCTCAAGCGTAGGCGGCGGGCCCGACGGGTACGAGGAACGGGGTCGAGCCCGGCGCGCGGCGAGCGGTTATCCTGGGCGCCCTCGGCCGCTACCCACGCGGAGTGGACCGGGACAAGATGACTGGAGCTCGAGAGATCGGGATCGTCGGCGCCGGCCGGCTCGGGTCAGCTCTGGCCGCAGCGCTTCGCGAGGCCGGGCTGCGCGTCGACGGCCCCGCCCCCCGCGGCCGCGTCCCGGGCGGCGACGCCGTGCTGCTCTGC
>JBLNDU010000175.1:0-7662 GCA_050261935.1 Nocardioidaceae bacterium
GGCCGTGGCGGGGGGGCGCGCGCCGCGCCCACGCGGTGGGGGGGCGGCGGGGGGGCGCCCCCCCCCCGCCCCCCGCGCCGGCGGCGCCCCCGGCTCGATCGCGTTCAGCCCGGACGGTCGCCTTCTCGCCGTCGCGGCGGTCGAGCGCGGCACGGACATCCGCGACGTGCGCACGGGCAGGCTGGTCAGGCGCCTGGGAATAGGCGACCTCTCCGGCGAGGGCGACTTCTCGCGCTCCGTGGCGTTCTCGCCCGACGGCGAGCTCCTCTTCGTCGGCCAGTACGACGGGAGGGGACAGCTCTACTCGACGGACACCTGGCAACGGGTCGGCCAGCCGCTCGAGGGTCACACCGGACGGATCACGTTCCCCGAGTTCTCACCCGACGGCCGCATGCTCGTCACCGCGGCCGCCGACGGAACGGTTCGCCTCTGGGACGTGCCTACGCAGAAGCCGATCGGGTCGGCGCTGGAGCTCGAGCCGAACACCTTCGCGTCCGTCGCCCTCAGGCCCGACGGCGCGCGCCTCTTCGCGATCTCTACGCGCGGTCGGGGCATCAGCTTCGACCTCTCGCCCGGTGCCTGGAAGCGCCACGCCTGCCGAGTGGCCGGGCGCGAGCTCAGCGCCAGGGAGTGGGAGGAGACCCTGCCCCAGCGCCCCTACCGGGCCGTCTGCTCGGGCGGCTGAGCCACCCGGCGGCGCGATCTCCGGGCGATGAGCGTGGCGTTAGAGGCCAGTTAGCGGCCGAGCGGAGCCTGCGCTCGATCGACCGCGACCGGCGGTCGCCCTACAGAGAGGAGCGGAGATGCTCTCCATCGCAGCCAAGAGGAGCCTCGCCAGCGCGCTGGCGGGCGCGGCCCTCGCCAGCGCCCTCATCGTGGCGGATGCGTCCGCCGATCCGAGCTTCCAGGACCTGCGCTCGGCCGACGCCGCCGATGCGGGCCGCGCGGCGGTCGATCCCCCGTCGTCGGTCGCGGATCCATCCGGCGACGACTTCCAGGACCTGCGCTCAGCCGACACGCGCGACTACGCCGCCGACCTCTCGTCGGCTTCCGAGCCGCAGGCGGTCGCCGCGCAGCCCGCCCGATCCGGCGGCTTCGACGTGGTGTCCGCGCTGCTCGGCGCAGCCGCGGGAACGGGGCTGCTGATCGTGCTGATCGCCGCGGTCGGGCTCGTGCGCCGCCGTCCATCGCCTGGTCGGCACGGCTCGGTCGGGGCCTGACATGCCTCGACGCCAAACCTGAATCCAAGGAGACACGGATGAAAGCCCGATCCACCCGCGGGCTGACCTTCGTGGCGGCGGCGGCGCTGGCGGTCGCGATCACGACACCCGCCCAGGGTCACGGGCGGGACGTCGCGGCCTGGTCTCCGGCCACCGAGCTGGTGGCCGTCAACGGCCCGGCCCTGGACGGCTGCCCGTTCCCGTCTCGCGACGGGCTGCGGCTCTACATCGCATCGACCCGCCCGGGCGGGTTCGGCGGCCTCGACGTCTGGGTCGCCGAGCGCGCAAGCGAGCGCTCGCCGTGGGAGGCGCCTGTCAACCTCGGCCCCCAGGTCAACACGGAGCACAACGAGTTCTGCCCCTCGCCCGGCCGGAACGGGCGCTTCATGTTCGTTTCGAACCGGCCCGGCGGGTGCGGAGGCGGCGACATCTACGCGACCCGCTTCGATCATCGGCAGGGCTGGGAGCCGGCGCGGAACCTCGGCTGCACGGTCAACAGCGCGGCCGAGGAAGCCGGCCCGGTCCGGGTGCGTCACGAGCTGTACTTCTCGAGCACCCGCGCCGGAAGCAGCGACATCTACGTAAGTCGGGCGTTCGGGCGCTCGATCGGGCCGCCCTCGCCGGTGCCCGAGCTGAACTCGCCGTTCGACGATGCCCGGCCGTTCGTCCGGCGCGACGGCCGCGAGATCCTGTTCGACTCCAACCGCCCGGGCGGCGCCGGGATGTTCGACCTCTGGGCTGCGACTCGGCGAGACCGGTGGTCACGGTGGTCCCAGCCGGTGAATCTGGGCCCGGCCGTCAACTCAGGGGCGGCCGAGACACTCGCGTCGCTGTCCTCCGACGGGGCCATCCTCTTCTTCGGTTCCACGCGGGGGGCCTCACAGGACGTCTTCACGAGCGCACGGATGCGCTGAACGTCCGTTCCGGGCGGGCCGCGGGGGTCGGACCGATCACCGCGGCCCATCCGGGCCGCCGACGAACCGAGCCGGCGACTCCCTTCGTCACACAGCCGAAGCCGCGGCGAACGACACCGCACCGGGAGCCCGGCAGTTGCGGCCTCCATGCCAGAATCGCCGCCGTGACGGCTCCGCTCACCACGCCCGCACGCGCCTGATGGCGTCCCGGCGCAACGAGATCGAGATGACGGACGCCGAGCTGCGCGCCTTCCTCGCCGAGCAGATGACCATGCAGGTCGCGACGGTGGGGCCGCGCGGGCGGCCCCACATGGTGCCGCTCTGGTACGTCCCGGACGGCACGGAGCTGGTCGGCTGGACCTACGCCAAGTCGCAGAAGGCGAGGAACCTCGAGCGCGACCCGCACGCCACCGTCGGGATCGACGACGGCGTGCGTTACGAGGAGCTGCGCGGCGTCATGCTCGAATGCGACGTCGAGCTCGAGCGCCAGGTGGAGCGCGTCGCCGAGATCGGCGCCGCCCTGCTCGCCCGCTACTACGGCGACGAGGCCACTCCCGAGCGCCGGGAGGGGTTCCGCCGCCAGGCGCCGAAGCGGATCGGACTGCGCTTCGTGCCGAGCCGGATAGTGAGCTGGGACCACCGCAAGCTCGGCGGCGGCTACTAGGCGCGCATGGAGGAGCTGAAGGGCCTGATCCTGTCGGGCGGCAGGGGGACGCGCCTCCGGCCGCTCACGCACACCTCGGCGAAGCAGCTGGTGCCGGTCGCGAACAAGCCCGTGCTGTTCTACGGGCTCGAGGCGATGGCCGAGGCCGGCATCGGCGAGGTGGGGATCATCGTTGCGCCCGAGACGGCGGAGGAGATCCGCGAGGCGGTGGGCGAGGGCTCGCGCTTCGGGGTGTCGGTCACCTACATCGAGCAGGAGGCGCCGCTCGGGCTGGCGCACGCGGTGCTCACCGCGGAGCCGTTCCTGGGCGGCTCGGCGTTCGTCATGTATCTGGGCGACAACCTGCTGCGCGACGGGATCACGCCGCTCGTGGAGACGTTCCGCTCCGAGGAGCCCGACGCGCTGATCCTCCTGACGCCGGTGCCTGACCCCGAGCAGTACGGCGTGGCGGAGCTGTCCGACGGCCGGGTGGCACGGCTCGTCGAGAAGCCCACCCGCCCCGTCAGTGACCTGGCGCTCGTCGGCGTCTACATGTTCACGCCGGCGATCTTCGATGCGGCGCGCGCGATCAAGCCCTCCTGGCGCGGCGAGCTCGAGATCACCGACGCCATCCAGACGCTGATCGAGCGCGGCCTGCGCGTCGATCCGCACATCGTGCACGGCTGGTGGAAGGACACGGGCCAGGTGCAGGACATGCTGGAGGCCAACCGGTTGATCCTTGACGACCTCGACCCCCGGATGGACGGCGAGGTCGACGAGCGCTCGCGCGTCGAGGGCAGGGTGGTGATCGAGCCCGGCGCGCGACTCGAGCGCTCGACGGTGCGAGGGCCGGCGATCATCGGCAGCGGCTCGACGATCTCGGACGCCTACATCGGCCCGTTCACGGCCATCGCGGAGGACGTGGAGATCGTGCGCTGCGAGCTCGAGCACTCGATCGTGATGGAGGGCTCCAGGATCCGCGACCTCGAGTACCGCGTCGAGGCCAGCCTGATCGGCAGGAACGTCAGGATCGGCCGCGGCCCCGCGCTGCCCAAGGCCTACCGCTTCGTGGTCGGCGACAACGCCGACGTGCAGATCCTGTGAGCCGGCCGGGCGGGCGCTCAGACCCCGCGACCCACGTCGGGCCGCAGCGGCCGCCCTGCTATCCCTTCCCGCCGTGAGGCTGCTGGTACTCGGGGCGGCGGGCATGCTCGGGCGGGACGTGGTGACGGCGGCCACGGCCGAGCACCACGTCGCCGCGCTCGGCCACTCCGCGCTGGACGACACCGACGCGGGTGCCACCTCGGCCGCGGGCGCGGCCGCGCGCCCCGACGCGGTGCTCAACTGCGCCGCCTACACCGACGTCGACGGAGCCGAGCGGGAGCCCGAGGCGGCGCTCGCTGTCAACCGCGACGGTGCCTGCAACGCCGCCGCGGCCGCGGCCGAGCGGGGCGCCAAGGTGCTCTACGTGTCGAGCGACTACGTCTTCGACGGCTCGAAGCGCCAGCCGTACGTCGAGTCGGACGCCACGGCGCCGCTGTCGAGCTACGGGCGCTCGAAGCTGGCCGGTGAGCGCGCCACCGCGGCCGCCAACCCGCGCTCCTTCGTCGTGCGCTCGTCCTGGCTGTTCGGGGCGGGCGGGCGCAACTTCGTGGCGACGATGCTGTCGCTCGCGCGCGAGCGCGACGAGCTGCGCGTCGTTGACGACCAGGTGGGCTGCCCGACCTACACCGCCGACCTGGCCCAGGCGCTCGTGCGAATCGCCGCCGGCGAGCGCTTCGGGCTGCACCACGTGGCGGGCGGCGGCAGCTGCTCCTGGTACGAGCTCGCCCGCCAGGCGCTCGAGCTCGCCGGCCTCGCCACCCGCGTCCTACCGTGCACGACGGCCGACTTCCCGCGCCCGGCGCCGCGCCCCGCGTACTCGGTCCTCGCGAGCGATCGGCCCGACGCCGTGCGGCTGCCCGAGTGGCGCGACGGCCTCGAGCGCTACCTCGCCGAGCGGGCGGTGCGGGCGTGAGGCTGCTCGTCACCGGCGGCTGCGGCTTCATCGGCTCGACCTACGTGCGCCTGGCGGCGGCCGAGCACGACGTGGTCGTGCTCGACAAGCTGACCTACGCGGGGCGGCGCGAGAACCTCGCCGGGCTCGAGGTGGAGCTCGTGGTGGGGGCGATCGAGGATCGGCGGCTGGTGCACGAGCTGGCGGAGGGTTGCGACGCCGTTGTCAACTTCGCCGCCGAGTCGCACGTGGATCGCTCGATCGCGGACCAGGACGCGTTCGCGCGCACGCACGTGATCGGCACGGCCGCGCTGCTCGACGCGGTGCGTGAGCTCGGCGTGCCGCGCTTCCTCCAGGTCTCGACGGACGAGGTGTACGGCTCGATCGCCTCCGGCTCGTTCACCGAGCGCTCGCCGCTCGATCCCTCCTCGCCCTACAGCGCCACAAAGGCGGCCGGCGACCTGCTCGTATCCGCGCACGCCCACACCTACGGCATCGAGGCCGTGATCTGCCGCGGCTCGAACAACTACGGGCCCCGCCAGTACCCGGAGAAGCTGATCCCGCTCTGCGTGCTGAACGCGCTGCACGGCGACCGCCTGCCCGTCTACGGCGACGGCGGGCAGGTGCGCAACTGGCTCTACGTGGAGGACTTCTGCCGCGCGATCCACACCGCGCTGCTCGAGGGACGCTCCGGTGAGGTCTACAACGCGGGCGGCCCCGACGAGCTTCCCAACCTCGAGGTCGTCACACGCATCCTCGCCCTCACCGGCCGCGACGAGTCGCTGATCGAGCACGTCCGCGACCGGCCCGGCCACGACCGCCGCTACAGCCTCGGCTCCGACAAGATCCGAGACGAGCTCGGCTGGCATCCGCAGCTGCGATTCGACGAGGGGCTCGAGCGCACGGTCGCCTGGTACCGCGACAACGAGAGCTGGTGGGGCCCGATCCGCTCCGGCGAGTACCGCGACTACTACGAGCGCCACTACGGGCGCTCGCTGTCGCCGGCGGGCTAGCGCAGCGCTGCGAGCGCCCGCGCGGGGCGGCGGGTCGCCGCCGCTAGCCTCGACTTCGTGTTCCGCGACGACGCATCCGCGCTCGAGCTGCGTGGCCTGACGAAGCGCTACGACGACGGCACGCTCGCGCTCGAAGAGTTCGACATCACCGTGCCCGCGGGCGCGTTCTTCGGGCTGCTCGGACCGAACGGCGCCGGCAAGACCACCGCGATCAGCGCCGTCTGCAACCTGATCCGCGTCACCGCCGGAGAGGTGCTCGTGTTCGGCGAGCCGGCGCACGGTCTGCGCGCCCGCTCGTGGATCGGGCTGGCCGAGCAGGACATCAACCTCGACCGCTTCCTGTCGGTGCGCGAGACGCTCGTCTACCACGGTGGCTACTTCGGCATGGCGAAGCTGGAGGCGGAGCGGCGCGCCGACGAGATGATCGAGATCTTCGACCTCGGCGCGAAGCGCGACGTGCGCGCGCCGCGCCTGTCCGGCGGCCAGCGCCGGCGGCTCTTGCTCGCCCGCGCGCTCATGCACCGGCCGCGGCTCGTGATCCTCGACGAGCCAACCGCGGGCGTGGACTTCGAGCTGCGGCTCGAGCTGTGGCGCTACATCCGCCGGCTGCACAGCGAGGGCACCACCATCCTGCTCACGACGCACTACCTCGAGGAGGCGGAGGAGCTCTGCGAGGAGATCGCGCTGATCCGCGGCGGACGGCTGATCGCGCGCGACAGCTCCGCCGGGCTGCGTGAGCACTACGGCGCGGCGAGCCTGGCCGATGTCTACATCAAGGCGATGGAGGTGGCGCCGTGACCGGCACGCGCGGGCTCGTCGCGCTCTCGAAGCGCGAGACCCTGCGCGTCTCGAAGCTCTGGACGCAGACCGTGCTCGCGCCGGTCGTGTCGTCGATCCTGTTCATCCTCGTCTTCGGCCTCTCGCTCGGTGGGCGCATCCGCCAGGTCGGCGACGTGGACTACGAGGTGTTCATCGTGCCGGGCCTGATCGCGATGGCGATGGTGCAGGCCGCCTACGCCAACAACGCCTCGACGATCTTCCAGGCGCGCTTCGACCGCTACGTCAACGACGTGCTGTCCGCGCCGATGCACCCCTGGCAGATGACTCTCGGGTACACGGTCGGCGGCGTCTTCCGCGCGCTCGCGATCGGCGCGGCGCTGCTCGCGCTGGCGGTGCCGCTCACGGGCGTGCCGGTCGAGCGCCCGTTCGCGCTCGTCGCCGCGGTTGCACTAGGGCTGCTCCTGTTCAGCGCGCTCGGGCTCGTTGTGGGCATCTACGCCGAGACCTGGGACCACACGACCTTCATCTCGAGCATCGTGATCCTCCCGCTCGTGTTCGTGGGCGGCGTCTTCTACTCGGTCGACGTCCTGCCCTCGCCCTGGCACGAGCTGTCCCACGTCAACCCGCTCTTCTACCTCGTCAACGCGATCCGGTTCGGCTTCCTGGGCGACAGCGACGTGAGCGTCTGGCTGTCGCTCGCCGTCACCGCCGGCCTGGCCGTGCCCGCCTACCTTTGGGCGCAGTACCTCTTCACAACAGGTCGGCGCTTGAAGTCCTAGAGCGGCGGATCGTCGCCTGCCGCCGCTGCCCGCGGCTCGTCGAGTGGCGCGAGCGGGTGGCGCGCGAGAAGCGGGCCGCCTTCGCCGACGAGGACTACTGGGGCCGGCCGGTGCCGGGCTTCGGCGACCCGGCGGCGCGCGTCTATCTGCTCGGGCTCGCCCCAGCGGCGCACGGCGGCAACCGAACCGGTCGGGTCTTCACGGGCGACCGCTCCGGCGACTGGCTGTTCGCCGCCCTCCACCGCGCCGGCTTCGCGAGCCGGCCGACCTCGCGCCGGCGCGACGACGGCCTGCGGCTCGAGGGCGCCTTCGTCGCG
>JBLNDU010000176.1:0-5651 GCA_050261935.1 Nocardioidaceae bacterium
AGCCGCACCCGCACGAGGCGACCACGTTCGGGTTCGAGACCTGGAAGCCAGCGCCCATGAAGCTCTCGGCGTAGTCGACCGTCGAGCCCACGACGTAGCGCAGGCACGCCGGATCGACGAGGATCCTGATGCCGCCGGTGTCGAAGACCTGGTCGTCGTCACGACGCTCGTCGAGCGCGAGCGCGTACTGGAAGCCAGAGCAGCCGCCCCCGCGGACGCCGACGCGGAGCCCTACGTCGCCCTCGGCCTCCTGGGCCTGCATGAAGTCGCGTACCTTATCGGCCGCGATGTCAGTGAGCATCACCATCGTGCGTTGATTGTAGCCCGGCGCGCCGAGCTAACCTGCAGGTCCAGTGCCAACCGCGGAGGAGCTGAGGCGGAGGATCGAGGCCGCGCTGCCGGGCGCGCAGGCGAGCGTCGAGGACCTCACAGGCGGCGGCGACCACTTCCGGGCCGAGGTGGTCTCGGACCGCTTCGCCGGCCTGTCGCGCATCCAGCAGCACAAGCTCGTCTACGACGTCTTCGGCGACGAGGTTGGCGGTCCGATCCACGCGCTCTCGATCAAGACCTCGACGCCCGGAGGCGCAGCATGAGCAACGAGGAGATCCGCGAGTTCATCGCGAACGCCATCGCCGAGCAGCCCGTGATGCTGTTCATGAAGGGCACGCCCGAGCAACCCAGGTGCGGCTTCTCGGCGCGCACGGCGGGCTGCCTCAACGCCCTCGGCGTCCGCTATGCGGCGCTCGACATCCTGCCCGACCCCCGCATCCGCCAGGAGCTGTCGGGGCTGTCCGGCTGGCCCACGATCCCGCAGCTGTTCGTGGACGGCGAGCTCGTCGGCGGCTGCGACATCGTGATGGAGATGTACGAGAGCGGCGAGCTCGCCCAGCGGCTCGGCGTGGACCAGCCCGACGAGGCGGCGGCCCAGGCGCCCGAGCCCGAGCCCGAGCCGAGCTCGCCGCCGATCGGGCTCGAGAACCGGCTCGACTAGCCGCGGCCGGGGCGCCGCCGGTCGAGCGCCTGCTTGCCGCGCGCCGCGTAGTCGCGCGCCTGACGCTTGTACTGCTCCTTCTTGTGGTCCGGAAGGGCCTGCCAGCGCCGCCACGCCATGAGCGCGAGCGGCACGGCGCGGCGCGCGGCTCGCCGCGCCTGCGCTACGCGACCCGCTTCCCCGCCGGCCATTCCGCGATCACGACGCGCAGCTTAGCCTCCCGACGCGGCGCCTCTGACGGGCCTGCGCCGCGGGGCGCGCCCAAGCGCCTGGTCCGTGTCGAGGTAGCCCCGCCACAGGAGCTTCTTCGACTTGCCTGGGTGCGCGTGCAGCATCGCGAGCGGGTCGAACATTCCGGTCTCCGGCTCGGGCTCGACAATCGTCACCCGCAGCCCGTGGTACGTGCCGTCGTCGTCGAGGCGCTTCTCGAGATAGGACGAGTTCCCGAAGGTGCGCCAGAACACGTCGTACATCCGCAGGGCGACGTGCGGGATGGTGCGCAGCGACCCGGCGCGCGGGAGTCGCGAGGGGATGACCGAGAGGATCCAGACCTCGTCGGCGCCCCAGTCCTCGGCGTACTCGAAGGGCACGTTCCAGAGGAAGCCGCCGTCGGCCCACAGGTCGCCGTCGATGCGAACGAGCGGGTGGAGGATCGGGATCGTGTAGCCGGCCCTGCTGAAGAGCCGGAAGCGCTCGACGTCGGGCTCCGTCCGGTTGCCGCGCAGCTCCTCCCGCCCCTCGCTCAGGTTGGCGACGATCCAGGTCAGCTCGGTCGGCGAGTCGAAGCAGCGCTCGAAATCGACCTCCGCCTCGACGTAGCGCGCGAGCGGCCCCATCGAGAACAGCGAGTTGCCGAGCAGCGCGTTGTGCCGGACCGACAGCCCGAGCACGCGCGGCAGCGTGAGCGCGCGCGACCAGGCCGCCCAGGCGTGCTCGGCGCCGCCCGTGGCCCACAGGAGCGCGTTGCAGACGCCGATCGACGAGCCGACGATGAGGTCCGGCACGATGCCCTCCTCCTCGAGCCGCGTGAGGCAGCCGACCTGGTAGGCGCCACGCGAGGCGCCGCCCGCCAGGATGAACGCGCGCCGGCTCACCGCGCGGCGCCGGAGACACGGCGCAGCGCACGGGCGGCCACGCCGGCGGCGTCCTCCGAGGCCCGCAGCGCCGCAGCCGCGGCCCGGACGGGGAAGATGCGCGAGCGGCGCGTGCGCACGATCCGACCATGCTCGCGGTCGAGGTGCCAGGCCACCGTGGTCTCGAGCGTCTCCTCGTGCGGCCGCGGCTGCCAGCCGAGCTCGCGGTGGGCCTTCGTGGAGCGGTAGGTCCACCACTGCGTGGCCATCCGTATCTGCGCGCGGGTGAGCGGCCAGCCGCGCCCTTCCGGGTCGAGCACGACGGCCGCCGCGGTCGCGAGCGCGCCGGGGATCCGGAGCGGCGGGTCGACGCCGGACAGCCGCCCGAGGTCGGCGAACAGGCGATCGAAGGTGAAGTTGCGCCCGCCGAGCATGTAGCGCTCGCCGAGCCTGCCGCGCTCGTCCGCGAGCAGGTGGCCGCGCGCCACGTCGAGCACGTCGACGACGTTCACGGCGCCGTTGAAGTAGACCGGCAGCCTTCCGAGCACGAATGAGCGCACGAGCCGCGTGGAGGTGGCGTTGTAGTCGCCGGCGCCGAACACGAGCGCCGGGTTGACGCAAACGAGCGGCAGCCCGCGCGCGGCCACGCGCATCGCCTCGACCTCCGCCTCGTGCACGGAGTTCACGTACGGGATGCCGAGCCGCCCCGCCGTGAAGAGCTGCGTCTCGTCGGCGGTCCCGCCCGGGGGCGCGGGGCCCACGACCGCCGCGCTCGAGGTGCACACGACGCGCTCGACGCCCGCGTGCAGGCACTCCTCCATCACCGCCTTGGTGCCCCCCACGTTGACCTCGAAGAGGCGCGCGCTGTCGGCCGGCGATACCGAGCTCACGCCGGCGCAGTGGAAGACGCGCTCGACGCCCTTGAGCGCGCGCCGCAGGGAGCGCCGGTCGCGCACGTCGAGCTCGACCTGCTCCGCGTCGAGCGACTCGAGCCGCTCGGCGCCGGGGCCGTGCACGCCGAGCCGCAGCTCGTCGCCGCGCGCGGCGAGCAGCTCGGCCACGTGCGAGCCGATGAAGCCGGTGGCTCCAGTGTCGAGCACCTTTACCACTCCGGCGAATCAACACGGGCGGGCTGCGCAACTCGGAGGGGCGTTAGGGTGGTCTAAGTGCCCCCGGTCGCGGTCGTCACGGACAGCACGGCGTACCTTCCACAGGCCACGATCGACCGCCACCGCATACGTGTCGTATCGCTCTATGTGGTCTTCGGCGGCGACCGCACCGTGCCCGAGACGGAGATCACGGACCTGCCGGCGTTCTTCGAGGAGCTGCGCGCCGCCGAGTCCGTGCCCACGACGTCGCAGCCCTCCTTGGGCGACTTCACGGCCGTGTACGAGCCCCTGCTCGCGGACGGCGGCGAGGTGGTATCGATCCACATCTCCTCAGGACTGTCCGGCACCGCCGACGCCGCCCGGCAGGCGGCCGCCGTGCTCGCCGAGCAGGGAAAGGGCGGCGAGCGCGTGCGCGTGATGGACTCGCGAACGGCGGCCGGCGGCCTCGGGCTGATGGTGCTCGTGGCCGCGCGCTCCGCCGAGGGCGGCGCGGACGCCGAGGAGGTCGAGCGGACGGTGCAGGCGGCGCGCGGCGAGTTCAAGATGTGGTTCGCGCTCGACACGCTCGAGTTCCTGAAGCGCGGGGGCAGGATCGGCGCCGCCCGCGCCTGGATCGGATCGACCATGCGGATCAAGCCGATCCTCACGGTCGAGTCGGAGCTCACCCCGGTCGAGCGCGTGCGCACGAGCGGCCGCATGCTCGAGCGCATGGTGGACTACGCCCGCCAGCGTCACGCGTCGGGCGCGGACGCATGGTCCGTGCAGCACATCGACGCGCCCGAGCAGTGCGCGCAGCTGATCGCGCGCTGCCGCGAGATCTTCGGCAGCGAGCCGGTGCTCGTGAGCGAGCTCGGCGCGGTCCTGAGCGCCCACACAGGGCCTGGGCTCCTCGGTGTGGGCTCGATCCCGACGCGGTACCTGGCCTAGCGACGGTGTCCGGCGGTGAGCGCAGACGGGTGGCCATGACGGACGCGCCGGTCAAGTCGGTCGTGCGCCTGATCCTGATCATCGTGGGCGTGGTCGCGACGCTCTACATCCTCTACATGCTGCGCAAGCCGCTCAGCTGGCTGTTCATCGCCACCTTCCTGGCGGTCGCCCTGTCCGCGCCGGTGAACGTGCTCGCCCGCCACATGCGGCGCGGGTTCGCCATCGCGCTGGTCTACGTCGGCGTGCTGATGCTCCCGCTGCTCCTGCTGGCGCTGATCGTCCCGCCGCTCGTGACGCAGGCCGACAAGTTCACCAAGAACGTGCCGGACTACGCGCGCGACGTAACCCGCTTCGTCGAGCGCAACGACCGGCTGCAGAGGCTCAACCGCGACTACAACATCACGGATCGGCTCGAGGAGGAGGCGGGGAAGCTGCCCGGCAAGCTCGGCGGGGCGGCCGGCACGCTGCAGGACGTGGGGCTCGGGATCGTCAACTCGGTCTTCGCCGGCATCACGATCCTCGTGCTCACGGCGTTCATGCTCGGCAGCGGCCGACGCTGGGTCGACGCGGCGCTGTCGCTGCGACCTCCGGCCACCGCGGAGCGTATGCGGCGCACGCTCGACCGCATGGCGTCCGCCGTCGGCGGCTACGTGGCGGGCGCGCTCACGATCTCCGTCATCTCGGGCACGCTGACCTTCATCTTCCTGACGATCCTCGGCGTGCCGTTCGCGGCGCCGCTCGCCGTGGTGATGGGGTCCTTCTCGCTGATCCCGCTCGTGGGGGCCACGATCGCAGCCGTCCTGATCGCCGTCGTGACGCTGTTCGAGGACTTCCCGACCGCCACGATCGCCTGGATCATCTGGGCGATCGTCTATCAGCAGTTCGAGAACCACGTCATCCAGCCGCAGATCCAGAAGCGCACGGTCGACGTGCAGCCGTTCATCGTCATCGTGTCCGTGCTGTTCGGCGCGACGCTCCTCGGCGTGGTCGGCGCGATCGTCGCGATCCCGGCGGCCGCCTCGATCCAGATCGTGATCCGCGAGTACTGGGACTGGCGGCGCCTGTCGCTCAAGCCCGTGGAGGACGCGAGGCCCGTCGCAGGGCCGACGGAGGAGCCGCCGTCGGTGCCGCCGCGCGCGGACGAGCCGTCGCCCGCCTGACCGGGCGGAGCGACCGTCGCCGGGCGCCGCGCGAGCCGCGGTCTCGACTCACCGGGCCGCGCCGCCGCCCGGCGGCTGTGGCACCATGGCGCCTCCCCGGAGGACCCCATCCGACCCCGTCCCGCGCTCGCCACAGGAGTGACAGCGGCGGCAGTCGCCGTCGTGGTGGCGGTCGTGCTGGCGCTGGCCGGGGTGCTCGACGAGCAGGGCGAGCCTCCGCCACCGGGTGCCGTGGCCCAGGGCGGCCCGGACGCGGTCAGGGCCGTCGAGCGCGCCCGCGCCGGCCTCGTGTCCGTCACGGCGGGCGGGCGCCGCGGCGCGGCCGGCACCGGCTTCATGGTCGACGACGCGGGCAGCATCGTCACGACCGCCGCGCTGCTGCGCGGGCGTC
>JBLNDU010000177.1:0-5033 GCA_050261935.1 Nocardioidaceae bacterium
AAGCCCGACCCGATCACCACCACGTCGTAGGAGTCCTTCAGTCAGCGTCCCCCTACGAGGGCGTCGCGACGCCGCCGGCCACCCGAGCGAACGTGTGGGCGAGCGAGTCGTGCGCGAGGACCCGTCGGCTCGGGGCGCCCTCCGAGGCGGACCAGCGCACGAGGCGGATCTCGCCGTCGGCCAGCTCGATGCCCGTGATGTCTCCGTCCCCGAACGAGCAGCAGCCGGTGTTGAAGAAGCACGGCGGCTCGATCGGGATCGGCCGCTCGACTCGACGCTGCTCGGCGATCACGAACTCGAGCTCGGCTCGCAGGGCCGCGGCGCGCTCCGTGTCGACGGGCGGGGACGCGCGCAGCGCCTCCAGCTCGCGGCGGATGTCGTCCGCCGACCGCGCCGTCTTGGGCTCCGGCATGCTCGCGCCGAAGACCGGCCTGTGGGTATGCCCCGCGATCAGGACGGGATGCTCCGGCCGCCCACGAGCCCAGGCGAACATCGCCGCCTCGTGCCTCGCGCGCAGCGCCCAGTCGCGCGCCGGCGTGGTGGACGGCACGTCGAGCTTTCGCTGGAGCGGCCGCCACACGTGCCGCACCACCAGGCGTGAGAACCAGCCGAAGCGGTCGCTCTCGGCGGTGCCCTGGTGGCCGTGTACCAGGAACAGCGAGCCGAGCGCGGCGCCTCCCCGGTTCACGCGCACCTTGAGCGCCTCGCGGACGCGCAGGCCGGGGAAGCCGGCTCGCTGCAGGTGCTTCTTCACGTCCGCGGCGTGGCGCCAGGCGTCGTCGTGGTTGCCCCAGAAGCGCTCGTAGCGGCCCTGCCCGTGGAACTCGGCCTCCAGCTCGAGCGTGTGCCGGTAGGCGTCGAGCACCTCGCTCGGCGAGCACTCCCAGAGCTCCTCGGCGTCGCCGAGGGCGGCGAGCGTGTAGCCCTCCTCGAGGTAGGAGGCGAGCGCGGCGTTGTACACACGCTCACACCGGCGGAAGTCGTCGGCGCCGTCGCGCGCGCCCTTGTGGTGGTCCGACATGACGATCCACCGCAGGCCATCGAGCTCGACGTCGAGCGTGTCCGTGCCCTTCGCGTCGAACACGCGCGAGAGCCCCTTGGCGATGTCCTCGCGGTAGCGCCTCTGCTTGCCGTCCTCGGGAGCCATCGTCTCCATCTCTGCGCCCTATCCAAGCCGAGGGCGCGGTCGGAATCGGTCTCTCACCTCCATCGGCCACCTCGACGAGGCAACCCAGCGCGCGCCGAGACGGCGCCCATGTTGCTCAGAGGCGGGGCGCCGCCTGTTGATACGCGGTTCGCCGCGGCGCTAGTGTCGCCGGATGGTCCGCGCGGGGCGGGACGGCTTTCACCACCCGGCGAGCGAGGGCGAGCTCGTCGAGCTGGTCAGGGCCGCCTACCGCGAGGGACGGCGGCTTCGCGTGCGCGGCGCGGCGCACTCGGTCTCGGACGCCATCTACACCAGCTCGAGCGGCCGGAACGAAGTCGGCCGGCAGTCGCCGCCGGCGGACGGCGACGTCAACGTCATGCTCGACCGCTACCGGGGCTGGCGCGTGAAGGACGAGGCCCGCAGGCTGGTGGAGGCAGACGCCGGCATTCACCTCGGCGAGGACCCCAGCGACCCGACCGGTACGGCGACGCTTCGGGAGAGCCTGCTGTATCAGCTCGCCCACGAGCGAGGGTGGACGCTCTCGGACCTGGGCGGCGTGACCCACCAGACGGTGAGCGGCTTCACGGCCACCGGCTCCTCCGGCGGGTCGCTGCGGTTCAGCTCCAACGACAACCTGTGGGGATTCCGCGTCATCGACGGCCGCGGCGAGGTCTACGAGGTCACGCGCGAGGACGGGGATCTCGACGGCTTCCACTCGATGATGCCGAGCCTCGGGCTGCTCGGGGTCGTCTCGACGATCACGTTCGAGTGCACGGACGTCTTCGCCATCGACGGTCGCGAGGCCGTCACGAGGGTGGACCGAGGCCCCGTCGACCTGCTCGGAAGCGGCGACGGCGACCGGCCTTCGCTCGAGCGCTTCCTCCGCGCCGCCGACTACGCGCGGCTCGAGTGGTGGCCGCAGCGCGGCGCCGAGCGCCTCGTCACCTGGCAGGCTGCGCGGATGTCGGCGCCGCCGGGCTTCCGCCCGCGCCCGTACAAGCGCTTCGAGGGCAGCCCCGACGCGGCGCAGCAGGCGATCGGAATCCTGTTCACCATCCTGGGCAACCTGGAGGACCTCTCGAGGGCCAAGCCCAAGCTCGAGGACAACCTCGACCGGCTCGGGAGCGTCCTGGAGGCGCTGCCGCCGGCCCGCGAGCTCGGCCCGGCGGGCGGCGTGCTGGCCAGGTTCCTCCGCGAGGCGATCGAGGTCGGCGTCGACGCCGCGATCACCCTGCTCGAGCCGTTCGCCGAGCTCCTGCGCGAGACGCTGCCCGAGCTCTACCCCAAGCTGATCGGCGACTTCATCACCCTCGACGACGATCGGCCCGGTGAGCGAAGGGGACAGCCGCAGCGCTTTCGGGACTGGGGCTGGGCGGGCCTGCCGATGGACAACGGCGTGGACGACGAGCTCCTCCGGACCGAGTTCACCGAGGCCTGGGTGCCGATCGCGCGCACGCGCGAGGTCATGCAACTCCTCGAGGGGTACTTCAGCGAGCCACGCGACGACGACGAGGCCTACCGGCGCACGGGAACGTTCGCGTGGGAGCTGTACTCGGCCACGCCGGCGCCGTTCTGGCTCAGCCCGGCGCACAGCTCGGGCGAGGACGAGTGGAAGGACGGCGCCCTGCGCATCGATCCGTACTGGTTCGCCGACAACGCGGCGGACCCGGCGGAGGCGCTCTTCGCCGGGCTCTGGCAGCTGCTACGCGCCGAGGGCATCCCGTTTCGCCTGCACTGGGGGAAGTTCCAGCCGAGCTACGGGCGCGGCGAGCGCGACTGGGTGGACTTCTTCCGCTCGCACTACCCGCGCTGGGACGACTTCCTGCGGCTGCGCGCCGAGCGCGACCCGAACAACATCTTCCTCACCGACTACTGGCGCGACCGCTTCGGCCTCTGGGACGAGCCGGCTCCCAGGCCGATGCCCGATCGGGGCGCGTCAGGGCCCGCCCCGCCAGTACCGACGTAGCAGGTCGAGCACGTTGCCCGAGCAGAACCGCTCCGCGAGCGCCTCGCCGTAGCGCTCCGCGAGCGCCTCGCCGAGCGCCCTCATGCGCCCCTCGTGCTCGAGCCCCGGAAGCGCCGGCTTTATGTAGCCGTCGAGGTCGGAGCCGATCGCCACGTGGTCGTCGGACCCGGTGACCTTGCGAATGCGATCGATGTGCTCGCAGATCGCCTTCACCGAGTCCCCGAAGTCCTTGGCCTTGGGGAGGCCGTCGTTGGCCCAGTGCTCGCAGGCGATCACGCCGATGACCCCGCCGCGCCTCCCGATCTCCTCGATCACCTCGTCCGAGAGGTTGTAGTCCGCGCCCCCGTTCAGCCGGCAGGCGATGTGCGACGCGATCAGCGGCGGGTTCTCGCCCGTCTCGCCGAGCAGGCGCAGCGTGTGGTCGATCGCGCGCTCGTTCATGTGCGTGATGTCCACCAGCACGTGGTGCTCGACCATCGCCCGCACCGCCGCCACGCCCAGCCGGCTGAGCCCCGAGCTCCCCTTCTGCGGGAAGACGAGCTTGTAGAGCGGGTCGGGCACGAACGGCAGGGCCGGGGCGTTCTGCGCGACCCCGCGGTAGAAGAGGTGGGCGAGCGTGATGTATGCCACGCCGCGGCGCGCGAACTCCTTCACCGTGGCGGCGATCTCCGCCTCGTCGGCGCCGAGCGCGAAGCCGCCCTCGACGCAGTGGACGATCGCCACCCGGCCCGCCTCGATCGCGGCGTCGAGCGTCGCCGGGTTGCGCGCCAGCTCGGCCCGGCCGAGGGCGGCCTCGCGCCCGACCTCGTCCTCGACGATCTGCATCTGCCGGCGCAGCGACTCGACGTACCTCGACCGCGGCGGCGCCCCGTAGGGCTCGTGCAGGTCCATCTCGTCGAAGGGCGCGTAGAGCACGGACAGCGCGGCGCCCACGTTCCCCTCGCGCATCAGATCGACGGTCACGCCCGGGCCCCCACCGGGTCCCTGGTAGTTGAACAGGCGCGAGAGCACCTCGAGCAGGGCGCTCCGCCACGCCGAGCCGGGCCACCGCTCGAGCACCCAGGCCTGGGTGTCCGCCTCGCGCGGAGGCAGCAGATGCATCGGGTAGTGAGCGTGCAGATCGACGATCATCCGAGCGGCGTCAAGCCTCCCCGAGTCCGCGCCGCCGGGTCAAGGCCGGCATCCGGTCCGGTCGGGCCGCTCGGCCGCGCCAGGCGGAACGCTCGGATCGCGGTCCGCTACGGAACCCAGGCGACCTCGTGCCACGGCCTGAAGCCGGGGGCGAGCCTGTCGATGAAGTCGGAGACGGTCAGGAAGCCGTAGCCGCGAGCCCGCAGGCCGTTGATGATCCCGTCGAGGGCCGCGACGGTCTGCGAGCGCTCGGTCGGACCACCGTCGTGCATGAGCACGATCTCGTTTCCGTCAGCCGCGTTCAGGACGCGGGAGCGGATCTGGTCGGCCCCGGGCCGCGACCAGTCGAGCGGATCGATCGTCCACAGCACGTGCTTCATGCCTCGCCCGTGGATGACGGACCTCACCCGGATGCTGGTCGCTCCCTGCGGTGGCCTGGCGAGCTTGGGCGACACCCCGACCCGATCACGGAGGACGTCACCCGTCCGGCGCAGCTCGTCGGCGATGCCACCGTTCGAGAGCGTCGTGAGGTTGGAGTGGGTGAAGGTGTGGTTCGCGAGCTCGTGGCCCGCTCGCCTGATGTCCCGGAGGGTCCCCGGATGGGCCTGCGCCTGCTTGCCGATCACGAAGAACGTGGCGGGCACCCGCTGACGCGCCAGGATCTCGAGGATCCGCGGCGTGAAGTCGGACGGCCCGTCGTCGAAGGTCAGGGCGACGAAGTCCCCCGCCTCCACGCGCGAGGTGTCGTCCGCCCCGGCCGAGTCAGCGGGAGCCCCGGGCTCGCCTGCC
>JBLNDU010000178.1:0-6226 GCA_050261935.1 Nocardioidaceae bacterium
CGGGATGCCGCGCCGAAGCCGGCCCCGCATGCCCACCAACTGTCGAAGCCGGGCGGAAAGGCGCACACGGCAGCGGTCACGGCTATCAGAGACAGGCCCTTCTTCCGGCGTCTCATGGCGCCCCCTCGGCGAGCTGCTCGCCCGCAAGGCCTCGCATTCTGCCCGTGGCGGCAACGCTCGACAAGAACCAGCGATCCCGCGTGTCGGCCAACTCCCAACCGTCATCGACGCAGGAGATCCCGCCGGCAAAGCTCGGCACGTGCCGGACCTCTCGAGGATGGAGCTAGCCGGACTCGAACCGGCGACCTCCTGGGTGCGATCCAGGCGCTCTCCCAACTGAGCTATAGCCCCGAGGCGCCCGCCGTGCGGGCTCGATCATGGTAGCGGCGGGGTGGCGCTCGGTCGCGATGCCGCTGGGCCAACGCACCGGGCTCGTCACGCAGCGGATCGCAAGCGCATCCCTCGTCCGCGCCGGCACTCGGGCACGCCGTCCGCGTCGGCGAGAGCCGCCCCCAACGTTCGTCCAGGTGGACGCAGGGTGCGTTGAACAGGGTGGCTGGCGCGCACCCACGCGCGCTAGTCTTGCGCCCGATGGGCGTCCTCGACGACGCGATCCGCGAGCACCTCGAGCTCAAGCTCAAGCACGGTGCGAAGGAGGACGAGGTCCGCCGGCAGGAGGCGGAGGCGCTCGGCGCTGTGCGGCGCGAGCCGGCGCCGGAGCCCGGGCCGGCTGACGCCGGCGCCGCGCCGGACGAAGCCGGCTCCGCCGAGCCCGACCACGCTCCGTTCGAGACGGATGCGAGCGAGGCGGAGCGGCTGGACGACTCCGAGCTCCTCGCGCGCGAGGAGGACGAAACGGCGTTCGAGGAGCGCTTCGAGCCGCGCGCGCCCGCCGAAGAGGGACCCATCGAGGAGGGACCCATCGAGGAGCGAGGGCCCGATGAGTACGGAGCAGCGCGCGAGCCTGCCGACGAGGCCGTCTTCGCCGAGGACGAGGCGGACGAGGCGGGCTTCGTGCAGCGAGCTGAGCCGGCGCCGGAGGACACCATTCTGATCGAGCGCGGCGAGGAGGAGGTCCTCCTTGTGGAGGAGGGCGAGCCCACGGTCCCGGGCGAGCCCCCGCTCCCTGACGAGCGCTCGGCGCGCGACGCCGTGTCCGAGCCTCCGCTCGAGGAGGGGCTGGCCGACGAGGAGGCCGCGCTCGAGGCCGAGCGCTCCGCGGAGGCGCTCGACGAGGCGCGCCCGCGCGAGGCGCACGAGGCAGGTACCGGCGACGCCGACGACGACGTGCTCGAGGAGACGCCCGAGTTCCTCCAGGAAACGCCTGAGCACGACCGGCTCTGGTTCGAGCAGAAGCCCCCGCGCGACTTCGACTTCGACTGACCAGCCCGCACGCGGAGCGCCGCGGGGGCCGCCCGCCCCGGCGACCCCCGCGTCGCTGGCCCGACCGCACCTCGCGCCGCTCAGGGCCGAGGAGTCGAAGCCGTCGCGAGAGAGGGATCGGCGCTGATGGGTCGGCGCTTTACCGGTGCGCGGTTCCGCTCGGCCGTGCGTCCAGCGTTGATCGAGCTCGCGCGAGAGTCCACGTCAGGCGTGCGCAGTCCGCTCGCATCCGCATTCAGGACACGCCTGGCAGTCCCTCGATCGAGTGGAGCCAGCCGGATTCGAACCGGCGACCTCGCGGATGCAAACCGCGCGCTCTTCCAGCTGAGCTATGGCCCCGCAGCGCTTCATGGTAGGGCGGCTGCCCGGTGTGGTCGGATGATCAGGTACTCGCTCGCGGGCCGGATCTTCGCGAGCTGAGCGATGATCCCCGCGGCGACGGGCGCGCGGTGGGGTTACCCGCACGCCGGAACGCCGGCTAGCCGCATTCAACCGACGGCTGGTGGTCGCGATCCTGTTCGGCGTGGAAGGTCAGCACGGGCCGATCGACCTCGTGGCCGATGATCGCGCGCCGTCCGACGGGTCTCAACGCTCAGAGATGAACCGGAAAGGGCACTACGGAATGAACTCTGAGACGGGAACCGACGACCGGCGCTGGCTCGCGCTCTACGTGCTGTGCGCCGGGGTGCTGATGATCGTCCTCGACGCGACGATCGTGAACGTGGCGCTGCCCTCGATCCAGGCGGATCTCGGCTTCTCGCAGTCAGACCTCGCCTGGGTCGTGAACGCGTACCTGATCCCGTTCGGCGGTCTACTGCTCCTTGCCGGCCGCGCCGGCGACCTGCTCGGTCCGCGACGCGTCTTTCTCGCCGGCCTGGCGGTCTTCACCGGCGCTTCGCTGATCTGCGCGGTCGCCCAGAGCCAGGGCATGCTGATCGGCGCCCGCTTCGTCCAGGGGATCGGTGGCGCGCTCGCCTCGGCGGTGATCCTCGGGATGATCGTGACGATCTTCCCGGAGCCCCGCGAGCAGGCGAAGGCGATTGGCGTCTACACCTTCGTCGCGGTCGCGGGCGGCTCGATCGGCCTGCTTGCCGGCGGCGCGCTGACCGAGACGATCAGCTGGCATTGGATCTTCTTCGTCAACCTCCCGATCGGCGTCGCGACCGCGCTCCTGGCGCGACGGCTCGTGGATGATGGCGGCGGGGTCGGCCTTCACCGCGGGGCCGACATACGGGGCGCGCTGCTCCTGACGGGCGGGCTGATGCTCGGCGTCTACTCGATCCTCGAGGCGGGCGAGCAGGGTTGGGGCTCGACGCAGACGCTGGCGCTCGGCGGCGTCTCGGTCGCTCTCCTCGCGGCGTTCGTCGCGCGCCAGTCCCGGATCGCGAACCCGCTGATGCCGCTCCGCCTGTTCAGCTCGCGAAACGTCTCGGGAGCCAACGCGATCCAGGCGCTCCTCGTGGTGGGGATGTTCGGGATGTTCTTCCTCGGAGCGCTCTACCTCCAGCGAATCCTCGGCTACGAGCCGCTCGAGGTGGGCCTCGCCTTCCTGCCCTGGACGCTGGTGATGGCGGTGATGTCGTTCCGCTTTACCGCCCGCCTCAACCTGCGCTTCGGCGCGCGGGCGACGCTGGTCCCGAGCCTGGTCGTCATCGCGGCCGGCCTGCTCCTCTTTGCGCGCACGCCGATCGAGGCGAGCTACGCGGTCGACATCCTGCCGGCGATGGTGCTGATGGGACTCGGCACCGGGCTCGCGTTCCCGTCCCTGATGACGCTGTCGATGTCGGGCGCGACCAAGGAGGACTCAGGGCTCGCCTCCGGCCTCGTCAACACGAGCATGCAGGTGGGTGGAGCGATCGGCCTCGCGGTGCTGGCGACGCTCGCGACTGAGCGCACCGACGCGCTCGTCGCCGAGGGTGAGCCGATGGCGGCGGCGCTCAACGGCGGCTATCACCTCGCCTACCTCATCGGAGTCGGGCTGGTCCTGGTCGCGATCGCGGTGGCGGTGACGGTGCTGCAGCCCGCCGGCAGGGCGAGCGCTGAGCACGAGTCGCAGCCGCAGCTGACGGGAGCGGAGCCCGCCTACTCGGAAGCCGGCTGACCGATTACGGATGCCGCAACCTGAGCGCGTCAGGCCAGGCCGCCATCTCATAGAGCTCCAGGAGCGCAACGATGGTGATCACCACGGCGAGCGCGGCAGCCGTCCCGAACAGGAGGTAGATCACCCAGTCGTTGAGCAAGCTCAAGCTGTTGGCGAAGCTCGCCATGGTCGGTCCTCCTTCGTCGGTCCCGTATCGCGTGAAAGCCTTACGAAGCGGCGATCATGGTTATCGCACGTACGTTCGCGTCCGCAGACCGTAGTGCGCACCCATAGCGACTGAGGGGAAACCACCGAGACCTCCACAGGCCGCCCACAGCGGCGGCGCAGGGTCGAAGCCGTTCGCCACCCGCTCTACGATCCGCGCATGGAGCGGCGACCCAACCTGTTCGGGGACGACTTCACGGTCGAGCGGGGGCAGCTCAGGGCCGAGCCGGTTGCGCGGAAGGCCGGCGCCGAGCAGCTCGGCGGGACGCTCTACGAGCTCGCGCCCGGCGCCGAGGGCATCCCGCTGCACGTCCACCATGCGATGGAGGAGCTCGCCGTCGTCGTGGCGGGGACGCCGACGCTTCGCACGCTGACGGGCGAGGAGGAGCTCGCCCCGGGCGACGTGGTCGCTTTCCCGCGCGGCCGGCGAGGCGGCCACGCGTTGGTGAACCGCTCAGGCGAGCCCGTGCGCTACCTGATGCTCTCGACGCGCGTCATGCCGGAGGTGGTCGAGTACCCCGAGCTCGGCACGGTGCGCGTGACCACGCGTCAGCCGTTCGAAGCGCCGCGGCCCGACGAGGATCCCGGCGACCGGCTCATGCTGCTGTTCGACCGCGACGCGGCCAAGCAGGACGGGCCGCCTCGCTGAGCCCATCGCGCCCAGCCGCGGCGGAGCCCACGCTCAGGGCAGCGCCGGCGTTCGCCGGCCCTCCCCGAAGCCGAGGTCGAGCAGCCTGCGGGCCTGGCCGTTGAGCAGCGGCGCGTCGAGCAGCACGACGCCGAGCGTCCGCCCGCCGCGCCGGGCGACGCCCACGAAGCAGGGGCCGGCCTCCGACGTGTAGCCGGTCTTGAGGCCGATCGCGCCGCGGTAGCCGGTCCGGATGAGCGGGTTGTGGCCGGTCAGGAACAGGCGGCCGCCCTTGATCGGGAAGCGGAACGAGGCGTAGCGGCGGCGTGTGATGCGCGCGATGCGGCGGCTCTTCATCGCGACCATCGCCATCACCGCGAGGTCGCGTGCGCAGGAGCGGTTCCCGCTCTCGAGCCCGTGCGGGGAGACGAACCGGGTGCAGCGGAGCCCGAGACCCCGGGCGCGCTCGTTCATGAGCTCCACGAAGCGGCGCTGGCTGCCCGCGACGTGCAGCGCCAGCGCGACCGCGGCGTCGTTGCCCGACACGAGCAGGAGGCCGGTGAGCAGCGGCTCGAGCCCGACGCGCCGGCCGCGCGGCAGCATGCCGATCGCCGAGCCCGTGTAGCGCAATCGGCGCGGGATGCGCACGCGCTCGCCGGGGCTCGTGCGCTGCGTGACCACGAGCGCGGTCATGATCTTGGTGAGGCTGGCCACGGGAAGCCGGCGGAGCGGCTGCCGACGCCACAGCGCCCTGCCCGTGTCGAGGTCGAACAGAAGGCCCACGCGCGGCGGTTGCCGCAGCCGCGGTCGGACCACGTCGCGGCGAGCGAGCGACAGGGGCGGCGCAGGCCCGACCCGGGCCGGCGCGGTGGGCGCGTGAAGCGAGCCGCGTGCGGCGCCCGCCGCCGCCACCGGCGGGGCGGGGCGGGCGTCGTCCCGGTCGCGGCGCAGCCCGACCCATGCCGCGACGGCGACGGCGAGCAGGGCCAGCAGGGCGATCAGCGCCCGGCCGCGTCGGCGACGCCTGCGGCGACCCGAGGTGAAGAGCGGCGTGCCCATCCCTACTCGTCCCGTCCCGGCGCCGCCAGTGCCCCGAGCACGCCGACCGCGAGGAGGCCGAGCACCAGCAGCGAGAGCGCGACGAGGACGTCGAGCCCCTCGCGCACGGCCACGCGAACCGTCAGGACCGCGAGCGCGCAGATCAGCGCCACGCTGGCGGCGAGCACGGCGGCACGGGCGCTCATCAGTAGACCGGCAGCCGACGGTGCGTCATGTAGTCCTGCTTAACGCGGTCGGCGAACAGCTTGATGAGCGCCAGGCCGAACACGAAGCCGCCGATGTGCGCGAAGTAGGCCACGCCGCCCCCGCCGCCGAGCGGCTGCGCGACGTCGTTGAGACCGAGGAGCAGCTGCAGCCCGAACCACAGCCCGAGCACGAGCAGCGCCGGCAGCGCGACGACCGTGAAGAAGGGGATGATGAAGATGACCGTGAGCACACGCGCGCGCGGGTAGAGCACCGCGTAGCCGCCGAGCGCGGCGGCGATCGCCCCACTCGCGCCAACCGTGGGCACGGCGGCGCCCGGGTCGATCGCCACCTGGGCGAGCAGCGCCGCGAGCCCGCCCAGCAGGTAGAAGGCGACGAACCGGAGCCGGCCCATCGAGTCCTCGACGTTGTTGCCGAAGATCCAGAGGAAGAGCATGTTGAAGGCGAGGTGGAACAGGCTCCCGTGGAGGAACATGGAGCTGAGCAACGTGAGCCAGGTGGGGGCCTCCTGCTCGACCGCGCCCGCCGGCAGCTCGTCCGGGATCTCGACCGAGCGGGTGCCGCCGAGCTCGTCCGTGACCTCGACCTCCTGGCCTTCGCAGAGCAGCTGCTGCCCCGCCGCGCGCGCGAGCGCCTCGGCGGAGCTG
>JBLNDU010000179.1:0-4189 GCA_050261935.1 Nocardioidaceae bacterium
GACCGGGGCCTCCGCACCCGCCGCCGCGGCCGGCCGCGGGACCTCGTGGCGGCGGCGAATGCCGTAGAGCGTGTCGCGCTCCGCGGCCGGGCGGCCGGCGCGGTGAGCCGCCGCCACGAGCTGCTCCGGATCGAGCCGCACGCCGTGCTGCGAGCCCGCCATGCGCGAGATCGACTCCTCCATCAGCGTGCCGCCGAGGTCGTTCACCCCCCAGCCGAGCGCCTCGGTGGCGGCCTCGAGCCCCATCTTCACCCAGCTCGCCTGGAGGTTCGGCACCGTCCTGCCGAGCGCGAGCCGGAACACCGCCGTGTGCTTGAGGTTCTCCTCCGGCGAGATCTCCTCGATCCCGTGCGTGCGGCCGAGGAGGGTGTGGTACGGGATGAACGAGAGCGGCACGAACTCGGTGAAGCCGCCCGTCCGCTCCTGCAGCTCGCGCACCACGCGCATGTGCTCGGCGAGCTCCCACGGCTCCTCGACGTGCCCGAACATCACCGTCACCGTCGACCGGACGCCCGCCGCGTGACAGGCCTCCACTATCTCGACCCAGCGCCCGACGGGCAGCTTGTTGGGCGAGATGCGCTCGCGCACGCCGTCGTGCAGCACCTCGGCGGCCGTGCCGGGGGTCGAGCCGAGCCCCGCCTCGCGAAGGCGCGCGAAAACCTCGCCGGGCGGCAAACCGGAGGTCACGCACATGTGCTCGACCTCCATCGGCGAGTAGGCGTGCAGGTGGAGCTCCGGAGCGGTCCGCTTGGCGAGTCGCAGCCAGCCGAGATAGTCCTCGAGCGTCCAGTCGGGATGGATGCCCGACTGCATGCAGACCTCCGTCGCGCCGTACGCCACCGCCTCCTCCACGCGCCGCACGAACTCGACCTCGGAGTGCTCGTAGGCGTCGGGCGAGCGCCGTCCCTGTCCGAAGCCGCAGAAGGCGCAGCCCACGGTGCACACGTTCGACAGGTTGACGTTGCGGTTGACGACGAACGTGACCGTTTCGCCGGCCAGCTCGCGGCGCAGCTCGTCGGCGGCCTGACGCATGTCCTCGATCGCCTCGGCGCGCGTCTCGGCGAACATCGCCGTCAGCTCGTCGGGGCCGAGCGCCGCTCCGTGCCGTGCCCGCTCGATCGCGCCCGCCACCACCTCGCGCCGGATCGGCCGCCCCTCCCGGCGCCCCGAGCCGCGCCGCGGGATGAAGCTCCAGTAGCGCGCCTTGATCACGTCGAGCACGCCCTGCTCGAGCCAGTCGGCGTCCATGTACTGCCCGTAGACGCAGAGCCGCTCGGTCAGCGCCCAGCCGCGTTGCCTGAGCTGCTTGCGCATCGAGTGCGGCGAGGGGAACGGGCGCTCCGGCGAGATGTGGTCGCCGTTCGCCGACAGGCCGCCCAGGTCGGTGGCGCCCACCTCCACCAGGTCGAGCCACCAGTCCGACAGGTTCGGCGGGATCTGCACCCCCACGTCCGGCATCAGGCGGCGGCAGGCGCGCACCAGGAGCCGCATGTCCTCGAGCGTGACCGGCGTGGCCCAGGCGGGCTGCGGGCTGGGCCCGCCCGGCGGCGCGCCCGCTCCGCTCTGCGCCGCGTCGGCGAGCTCGGCCGGCTCGGCGCCGTAGAGGCGCGGATGCGCGACGAAGTTCTGCAGGATGACCTCCTGCAGGTGCCCGTACTCGGCGTGCAGCTGCGCGAGCTCCTCGAGCGCCTCGATCCGCTCCTCGGGCGCCTCCCCGATGCCCACCAGGATGCCGCTCGTGAACGGGATCCGCAGCTCGCCCGCCAGCCGGATCGTCTCGAGCCGCGCCGCCGGGTGCTTGCTGGGCGAGCCCTGGTGCACCACGAGGTCCGGGTTGATCGACTCGAGCATCAGGCCCTGCGAGGCGCTCACCTCGCGCAGCCGCCCGAGGTCGTCTCTCCCCAGCACCCCGAGGTTGGTGTGCGGCAGCAGGCCGCGCTCGAGCGCCCGCTCGCAGGCCCACGCGACGTACGAGGTGAAGTCGGCGTGGCCGAGCTCTCGCAGCCGGCCGGCCACCACCGCGTTCACCTCGGGGCGCTCACCGGTGAGGACGAGCAGCTCCTTGGCGCCGCGCCGGACGGCGTCGTCGAGCAGCCGCTCGACCTCGTCCGGCTCGTGAAGGTGCGGCCGGTGGGTGGCGAACGAGCAGTACTTGCAGTAGCAGCGACACGTGCGCGACAGCGACAGCGTGTAGTTGCGCGAGAACGTGACGCGCCGCATGCGACTGCAGTCTAAGCCGCGGTCAGCCCGCCGCGAGCGGTCCGGCCGGCGCGCGGTGGCTCCTGCGAAGCGCCCCCGCGCGCCCGCTCGGGCCGCCCGTCAGCCGACCGGCTCCATGCCCTCGCGCCCCTTCGCCCCCGGCGCGATCAGCACGTTGAAGTAGGCGATGGCGGCCGCCAGGGCGCCCAGCACCGGCGCCAGCACGTAGACCAGCAGGAACTTGCCGAAGCCGCCGAAGTCGCCCGCGACGAGCGCCGGCCCGAACGACCGGGCCGGGTTGAGGCCGGCGCCGTCGAGCGGCCCGAGCACCATCACCGCCACGCCGAGCGCGCCCCCGATCGCGAGCGGGCCGACGGCGCGGTCGAGCCGCGGGTCGAGCGCGACCCCGACGATCGTGAACAGGAGCACGAAGGTGCCGATGAACTCGGCCAGCATCCCGAGCAGGGTCTTGCCGTCGAGCGGGTCGCCCACCGCCGGCGCGCCGTAGTTGACCGCCTCCGCGTTCGGGAACTCGTTCAGCAGCAGCCGCACGATCAGCGCGGCGCCGACCGCTCCGGCGAGCTGCGCGACGATATAGATCACGGCGTCGGGCGGCCTGATCTGGCGCAGCGCCACCATGGCGACGGTGACCGCCGGGTTGAAGTGCGCGCCCGACACGACGGCGAGCGTCTGCACCAGGATGAACAGGATCAGCACATGAACCAGGCCGATGACCGACCAGTCGATGAACGGCGTTGGATCCTGTGGCGTGGGGCTCGTCGCGAACAGCGATACGGCCCCGGCGATGAGCAGCACGAGCAGCAACGTGCCGACGAACTCGGCCACGTAGGCGGCCGTCCCGCGCTCCTCGACGACGTCGCGGCGCTCCACGATCGTCCCTCGTGCGCCCCCTGCTTCCCCTGCCTCCATTGGACCTCCAAGTCGTCTGGACCCCGGTCGGGCGCAGGCCGCCCGGCCGCTGAAGGCGCGGCAGTTAGAGCGCAGGCGGCCGGCGAATCGCCTCCGCCCGCCACGCATAGGGTGCGGCGCGTGAATCGACGAAGAGGGCCCGTCCGATCCGCCCTCGCCTGCCGCGCGCGGGCCTGGCGCGGGTTCGGCCCTCGCGCGCGCCTCGTCGCGCTCGCGCTGGGCACGGTCGTCGCGGGCGGCTGTGGCGGCTCCGACGGCGCGGCGATCAGGGAGGCCACGCTGGCGCTCGACTTCACGCCGAACGCGGCGCACGCCGGCGTGTACGCGGCGCTCCGGTCGCAACTCGACCGGCGGCGCGGTGTCGCGCTGCGCGTGATCGCGCCGACCGCGACGGCGGACTCGCTCAAGCTGCTGCTGGCCGGCCGCGCCGACCTCGCGATAGTGGACCTCCACGACCTCGGGCTCGCACGAGAGCGCGGCAGCGACGTCGTAGGCGTGGGCGCGATCGTGCAGCGCCCGCTCGCGGCGGTGATCGCGCGCCCGGGCCTGCGCCGCCCGCGGGAGCTCGAGAACCGCCGCGTGGGGCTGGCAGGCCTGCCCAGCGACGAGGCGGTGCTGCGGGCCGTGGTGCTGCACGACGGCGGCGACCCCGCGCGCGTGCGACGCACGACGGTCGGCTTCGGGGCGGTGCTCAGCCTCGTCGCCGGTCGTGTCGACGCGGTGGTGGCGTTCTGGAGCGCCGAGGGCGTGGCGCTGCGCCGGCGCGGCGTGAGGACGCGCGAGTTCCGCGTCGGCGACTACGGGGCGCCGCCGTACCCCGAGCTGGTGCTCGTCACGACGCGGCGCACCCTGCGTGAGCGACCCAGGCTCGTGGACGCCGTGGTCGGGACGCTCGCCGCCGGCACCGACGCCGCCCTACGAGACCGCGCGGCGGCGGTCGCCGCGGTCGCGCGCGTCTCGGGCGCCGACGAGCGGCTGGTCGCGGCCCAGCTCGACGTCGTCGCCCCGGCGCTCACGCCGCCGCTCCGGCTCGACCGCGGCGCGCTCGAGCGCTGGGCGC
>JBLNDU010000180.1:0-4776 GCA_050261935.1 Nocardioidaceae bacterium
GCCGCAGCTCGATCCCGAGCGGGTGGCGCTTGGCCGGCAGCCGCAGGCCGCCGAGCGCGCAGAACACGCCATCGACGTTCGTCTCGAACACCGGCGCGGTGCGGTAGCTCCCTTCCGGCACGGCGCCCTCGCTGCCGTCGCTCGAGGGCGCGAACACGCCGAGCTCCGGCAGCGCCTGGTAGAGCTGGCTCGCCTCCGCGGCGGGCGGCTCGGGGGCGACGCCGCGCTCGCGCAGCTGCGCGTCGCAGGCCCTGTCGCCGGCCCCCGCCTGCGGGGCCCCGATCGCGAGCACGAACTCGTCGAGCGTTCTCAGCTCAGCCGCCACCTCGACCGCCCGACCGGGCTCGAAGAAAGCGGCCTCGAGCCGCACCGGCGGCTCGCTCGCCCGCACCTCCTCGAGCATCGCGAGCTGAAGCAGCTCGCCGACCGGTACGACGCCGCAGTAGCGCATCAGCCGCCCAGGTGCCGGCGCAGGCGCTCGAGCGCCTCGCGCAGCCGCTCGTCGGAGACGGTCAGCGAGATGCGGAAGAAGCCCTCGCCGCTCGGGCCATACGCGGCGCCGGGCGACAGCACCACGCCCGACTCCTCGAGCACCAGCTCGCAGTAGGAGGCGGACGTGTGGCCCGCGGGAACCGGCGCCCAGACGTAGATCGTGCCGCGCGGCGGCGTGACCTCCACGCCGATCTCGGCGAGGGCGGCGCAGACGAGGTCACGCCGGCGTCGGTAGAGCTCGGCGAGCTCCGGCGGCGGGCCGACGTCGAGCGCCGCCGCGGCGGCGAGCTGCACGGCCTCGAACATGCCGGAGTCGACGTTCGTCTTGAGCCGCCAGTAGGCCTCGATCGCGTCGGGGTTGCCGACGATCGCGGCCGCGCGCCAGCCCGTCATGCTCCAGCCCTTCGAGAGCGAGAACACCTCCACCGCGACCTCCCCGGCGCCCGGGGTGGCCAGGAAGCTCGGCGCCACGTAGCCGTCGAAGGTCGTCTCGGTGTAGGAGGCGTCGTGCACGACGAGCAGGTCGTGCTCGCGCGCGAGCTCCACGGCCCGTTCGAACAGCCCGTCCGGGGCCACCGCGCCGGGGGGGTTGTTCGGGTAGTTCAGGTACATGAGGCGGCCGCGCGCGAGGTCGTCGGCCGCGATCGCATCGAGGTCGGGCGCGAAGCCGAGCGCCGGCTCGAGCGGCATCGGCACGGCGTCGCCGCCCGCGAGCAGGGGGCCGCCCGTGTAGACCGGGTAGCCGGGATCGGCCGCGAGCGCCGCGCTGCCCGGGTCGAGGAAGGCGAGGTTGAGGTTGAAGATGCACTCCTTGGCGCCGAGCGCGGGGACGATCTCGGTCGCGGGGTCGAGCGCGACCCCGAAGCGGCGCTCGTAGAAGCGCGCCACAGCCTCGCGCAGCTCGGGCCGACCGCGGTTCGACGGATAGCGATGGGTGCCCGGGTCCGCCGCCGCGGCCGACAGCGTGCGCACGACGGGGGCCGGCGTGGGCGTGTCGGGATCGCCGATCCCGAGGCTGATCACGTCGACGCCGGCGGCTCGGCGCTCGGCGATCTTGCGCTCGAGCTCCGCGAACAGGTAGGGCGGCAGCCGGTCGAGTCGCTCGGCCTGCCTCATGTCGCGCGGAGCGCCTGGACGAGGTCCTCGCTCATCGTCGCGCGGTATACGGGCACCGCCCAGCCGGTCAGGCTCACGTCGAGGTCGTCGCTCACCTCGACCTCTAGCTCGCCGCCGTCGAGCCGGACCGTGACCGGGCCCTCCACGCCGCGCAGCACCGCCGCCACCGCGGCGCCGATCGCCCCGGTGCCGGAGGAGAGCGTCTCGCCGACCCCGCGTTCGAAGATCCGCGCTCGGATCCGGTGCTCGCCCTCGCGGCGCCAGAACGACACGTTCGTGCGGTTCGGGAACAGCTCATGGCGCTCGATCGCGGGCCCGAGCGCGCCGAGGTCGAGCGCCTCGAGCTCGCCGCCGACCTCGATCGAGCACTGCGGGTTGCCGACCTGCACGAACTGGAAGCGCAGCTCGCGGCCCTCGACCTCGAGCGCGCCGCGGCCGTCGCCTCCGCCGTTCGGGAAGTCGCGCTCCGAGCGCAGGCTGGCGTGGCCCATGGCGACGGTGCAGGTGCGGTCGTCGGCGATCCGCGGGCGGACCTCGCCGGCCACCGTGCGGATGGAGAAGGCGTCGGCAGGCACCCATCCGGTGCGGCGCA
Organism: Nocardioidaceae bacterium; assembly: GCA_050261935.1. Lineage (GTDB taxonomy): Bacteria > Actinomycetota > Thermoleophilia > Solirubrobacterales > Thermoleophilaceae > JBLNDU01. The sequence goes on from JBLNDU010000180.1 coordinate 2,201, forward strand.
GGTACATCACGGCCTGCCGCACGCCGTTGCCCGACAGCTCCGCCTCCGAGCCGTCGGGGTTGTAGATGCGGAGCTCCGCCGCGAAGCCGGGCTCGTCGGTCTCCGCGAGCACGAGCAGCCCGTCCGAGCCGACGCCGGTGTGCGGCGCGCAGAAGGCGCGGATCCGCTCGGGCGTGAGCCGGAAGGGCAGCTCGCGCTCCTCCACGATCGCGTAGTCGTTCCCCAGCGCCTGCCACTTCTCGAAGCGCACGGCGCGCCAGGCTAGCGGAGCACCCTGTGGCCCCGCGGCCGGACGAAGGCCCGCACGCGCCCGGGCCACGCCGCTTGGGCGCCGCCGCGGAAAGCCGCCACCTCGTCCGTGCGCGCGCGAGTGCCGGCTGGCTAGCCGCCCAGGCGCCCGGCCACCTCCGCCGCCACCTCCTCGGCGCGGCGGCCGGTGACGTCGATCACATGCACCCCCGGCAGCTTGCGCATCCAGGTCAGCTGGCGCTTCGCGAGGTTGCGGCTGCGCCGCTTCATCGCGTCGGGGTCGCCGCGCAGCAGCTCGGCGTACCCGAGCGCGTTGCGAGCGGTCCGCGACGGCCCCGTGGCCTCCGCCCGGCGCACCTCCTCGACCGCCCCCGCGGCGAGCATCCGCTCGACGCGCGCGTCGATGCGGCGGTAGAGCTCGGCCCGCTCCATCGTGAGCCCGAACAGCAGCGTCGGCCGGCGCAACCGCGCGGTCCAGAGCCGCGACCCCTCCCCCGTCGGCGCCGGCCACTCCCCCATCTCGAGCAGCTCGAGCGCCCGCGTGACGCGCACGCGGTCGCCCGGCTCGGTCGCCGCGGCCGCCTCGGGGGCGCGGGCGGCGAGCCGTGCGTGGAGCGCCTGCGGCCCGTGGCGCCGGAGCTCCGCCTCGACCCGCGCGCGCAACCCGGGCGGCGGCGGCGGGCGGAGGTCGAGCTCGCGCAGGGCGGCCTGCAGGTAGAGGCCCGTTCCGCCGACGAGCAGCGGTCGCCTGCCACGCTCGAGCGCGGCGTCGATCTCGGCGTGCGCGCGCGCCGCGAACTCGCCGGCCGAGAAGCCCTGCGCGAGCGGGACGAACGACAGGAGCCGGTGCTCGAGCCTGCGCCGCTCCTCAGCCGTCGCCGCGCCGGTCAGGGTCTCGAGCCCGCGGTAGACCTGGAGCGCGTCGGCGGAGATGGCGACCGGGTCTTCGCCGCGCGCCCGCAGCAGCTCCGCGAGCGCGATCGCGACGCCCGTCTTGCCCACCCCGGTGGGGCCGAAGAGTGCGACTACCTCTGGTGGCACCCGGAGGCGCGGGCGCCAGCCGGCGACGGCCGCGAGCAGGCGCTGCTCGCCGGCGAGCGTGGTGCTCGTGGCGGACGAGATGTCCACCGCGCAGAGGTCGCCGGGCGCCGCGACGCCGTCGAAGTTAACCGTCTTGTTGTGCCGGATGCGGCCGCGCAGCTTCGCGGGGTCCGTGCGCGAGGGGCCCTCTACCAGCACCTCCATCGTGCGGCCCACGAAGCGCTGGGCGCGCTCCGTGGCGATCCGCTGCACCGCGTCGACGAGGCGTTCCATCCGCTCGCCCGCGAGCTCGTGCGACACCTGGTCTGGCAGCGTGGCGGCCTCCGTGCCGCGCCGGGGGGAGTAGATGAAGGTGAAGGCCGAGTCGTAGCGCACGCGCTCGACGAGCTCGAGCGTCCCTTCGAAGTCCTCCTCCGTCTCGCCGGGGAAGCCGACGATGATGTCGGTGGTGAGCGCCACGTCCGGCACGAGCTCGCGGATTGCCGCCACCCGATCGAGGTAGCGCTCGCGGTCGTAGGTGCGCCGCATCGCCTTGAGGATCCGGCTCGACCCCGACTGGAGCGGCAGGTGGATGTGCTCGCAGAGCGAGCGCAGTTCGGCGTGGGCGCGCACCACGTCGGCGCGCATGTCCTTCGGATGCGGGCTCGTGTAGCGGATCCGCTCGATCCCCTGAACCGCGTCGATCAGTCCGAGCAGCTCGGCGAAGCTCGTCCTGACGGGCCGGAGGTCACGCCCGTAGGAGTTGACGTTCTGGCCGAGCAGGGTGACCTCGCGCACGCCGTCGGCGGCGAGTCGCTCGACCTCGGTCACGATCTCGGCGGCCGGGCGCGACACCTCGCGCCCGCGCGTGGAGGGCACGATGCAGTACGCGCACCTGCAGTTGCAGCCGACGGAGATCTGGACCCAGGCCTGGTGCCTGCGCTCGCGCTTCGGCGGCAGGTGGCCGGTGAAGCCCTCGAACTCGAAGTAGCCCTGCGCGGTGAGGCTGTCGCTCGTCAGGAACTCGCCGAGCTTGTGCACCTGGCCGGGGCCGAAGGCCACGTCGACGAAGGGGAACTGCTCGAACACGCGCTCCTTCATCGACTGCGACCAGCAGCCGCCGACGCCGATCACGCGGCTCGGGTGCTCGCGCTTTAGCCGCCTCGCCTCGCCCAGGTGGCCGACCAGGCGGTTGTCGGCCTTCTCGCGGATGGAGCAGGTGTTGAACAGGATGAGGTCGGCTTCGCGACGCTCCGCCGCCTCGCTGTAGCCGAGCGTCTCGAGCATGCCCTTCATGCGCTCGGAGT
>JBLNDU010000181.1:0-4416 GCA_050261935.1 Nocardioidaceae bacterium
GCGGCGGCGGCCGGCGCGGGCGCCCGCGCGGCAGCGGCAGCCGTTCGATTCAGGCGCTCGAGCTCGTGCGGGCGCGGCCGGGCGTCAGCACCCGCGAGCTCGCCGACGCGATGGAGATCAAGGCGAACTATCTCTACCGAGTAATGCCCGCGCTCGAGGCGGACGGCAAGGCCATCAAGCGCAACGGCGGCTGGCACGCCGCTTGAGCGCGGCGCGCGGCGGTTGAGCGCGCGCGCTCTCGCTCAACTCGTTCAGCTCGCGTGAACGCGCTCGAGCGCGAAGCGGCTGCGCTCCGGCCGCATAGAAGGTCTCGGCGTGGCAGCGGTCTGCATGTCCGGACCGAACCGCGATATGGCCTCGTCATTGGTCGCCGGCACGCGATCATCGAGGCGCGCCTGTCCGTACCGACAGCCTGCACGGTGATCGCCTGCCTCGCGTGCAGCGGCTGCACCGGGGTGTTGAGCATCGCGCTGCTACTCCGCCGGTTCCGCACGACACCCCAGGGATGGTGTTCGGCAGTCCAATCCCGACGTCCATCGTGCCCCTCCCGCTCGCCTGCGGCCCGCACGGTGACGCCACCAAGGCCCACCTGGGCACGGAAGGGAGCTGACGGGAGGAGCCAATGGCGGGATTACGGAACCCCCCTGCCGCCGGCCGCTCGCCCAATCGACGTATCCTGCTTCGAGGTTGGCCGGCCTGCGGACTGTACCCGGCGTTGCCAAGAAGCCGCGGACTGACGATCTGGCGGTAAGAGCCCGTCGGCGTTTTGCGTGGTTGGGCACGGTCGCCCTGGTGGCGCCCACGTTGGCGTTGGCGGCGGCCGATGGCGGCTACTTCTCTGAGACCTGGGGCTGGTCAGCGCTCGCGTACCTGTGGCTTGCGGGCCTGGCGCTCATCGTCCGCTCCTGGATTCGTCCCGGGCCTGTTGAGCTCACCCTGATCGTCGCGCTAACAGCGCTCGGGGGCTGGACGCTGCTGTCAACCGCGTGGTCCGCGAGCCCTGCGGAGACGCCGTTCGAGGCTCAGCGCACGCTCGTCTATGTGGCGGCGGTCGCGGCCGTGCTGTTGGTCGCGGACCGCCGCTCGGTGCCTACGCTCCTGGGTGGACTGGCCGTGGCAATCACCTTGGTCTGCGCTTATGCGCTGTTCGACCACCTGCTGTCCCCCGGCGCCGTAGACGAGGGCGGCTTCGAGAATCGCCTTGCGGGACCGTTCGGGTACTGGAATGCCCTCGGGGTGTTCTCGGTGATGGGCCTGCTACTCGCCGTCGGGCTGGCCACCCGGGCAAGAAGGTTCTGGGCCCGGGCTCCCGCCATCGCAGCCCCGGTGATCCTCTTGCCCACTCTCTACTTCACCTTCGGGCGCGGCGCTTGGCTCGCGCTCGGCCTCGCGCTCGGCGCCTCCGTCCTAATTGCCCGTGAGCGGCATCAGCTCCTCGCGGCCATGCTGATCATGACGCCGGCGCCTGTCGTCGCGGTGTGGGTGAGCTCTCGCTCGGAGGCGCTCACCTCTACGGCGCCGTCCGCCGTGGGCGACCCCGCCGATGAGGGGCGGCTGCTCGCCATTCTGATACTCGTGCTCACCCTCCTCGCCGGGCTAGCCGGCCATCTTCTCTTGCCTCGAGCTCGGGCCATCGCGGCGGCGCTTAGACCAAGCGCTCCGCTCCCGCGCACACCGCTCACCTTTGCGCTGGTCATATGCGCCGCGCTCGTAGCCGGGGCGTTCGCCCTCAAAGGGGTGATTGGAGTCTTGGAGAAAGGCTATGACAACTTCAGCCAGCCAACGTCCCCATTGCGCGGGGATCTCCGAAACAGGGTCTTCAGCCTCTCCGGCAGCGGTCGCGCAGACGTCTGGCGGGCAGCGCTCGACGACTATCGCGAACACCCTCTGCTGGGATCGGGCGCGGGCAGCTTCGAGCAGTACTGGGTGCAGCACCGCCGGGCCCCTGTCTACTTCCGCGATGCGCACAGCATCTACCTCGAGACCCTGGCGGAGCTCGGGCCGCTGGGGATCGCGCTGCTTGCTACCGGCTTCGCCGCAATGCTGGTCGCCGCCACCCGGGTTCGAGAAGATCCCCTCGCAGCGGGGGCATTCGGTGCCGTGGTCGCCTATCTCGTACATGCGGGAATGGACTGGGACTGGGAAATGCCTGCAGTGACTACCGCCGCACTCATCTGCGGAGCGGCCCTGGTGGTTATGGCACGCACAGAACGAGGACCTAGCATCGGTTGGTCGTGGCGTGCCTGCGGACTTGCGGCAGCGCTGGTCCTCACCACCGGTACGCTCGTGGGCCTGATCGGCAATGCGGCGATGGCCACTGCGGTTGGCGATCTGGAAGCCGGTGATTACGCGTCCGCCGAGCGAAACGCCCAGCGCGCCTCTAGCTGGGCGCCATGGGCAGCCGAGCCCTGGCACTTGCTCGGCGAAGTGCACCTCAGGAAGCGCGAGCAGGTTCGTGCGCGGCAGGCGTTCGAGGAGGCGACCGCGCGAGACCCGCACAACTGGGTTCTGTGGGCAGAGCTTGCGCGCGCCAGCAAGGGTCGGGCCCGGCTGCTCGCGCTCGCCCGTGTCGCTCAGCTCAACCCGAGGCCGTGAGAAGCCTCGCGCAACCCGTCGTCGACGCGGCACGGCCCAGGCGCGCGGACGGTCATTCCCTTGGGGATATGGCGGCGCATCCCCAACCGTTCCTCCACCCTACCCGGCTAGGCGCCTACTCTTGCAGTTGGGGGACGCTTCGCCTATATTCGCCAGCCACTCCGCCCCCGAATGGACAGGAGATAGAAGTCGATGAACCCGTCACAGGGCGGGCATTCGGAAGGCCTTTCGGCTTGGAGCCGGTGGGTTTTCGCGATTGTCCTCACGGCTGCGCTCCTCGCAGCCCTTGTCGCGTCGGGTGCCTCTTCCGCGGTCGGTCAGGCGTTCGGCAAGGCGGGCGGCAAGGCTTCGTCCGCTCACTCCCAATACCGTCCGGGATGGGGCTGCGGCGACCGCAAGCACTCTCATACCGGACCCGCCGGGCATCAGTACGGGAAGCTGCCTCCCTGGTGCTTCAAGCACCATAAGGGACGGCACATGAAGAAGCGTGCTCATAGCACACGCGCGCATAAGCGCGCTCACGCTCACAAGCGCGCTCACGGTCACAAGCGCGCTCACGGTCACAAGCGCGCTCACGGTCACAAGCGCGCTCACGGTCATAAGCGCGCTCAATAGAACGCGCTGGTTAGGGAGGTGCCCGTGCCCGCACCCCGTAGCTCGCTGACACCCAAGGTGCTTGGGCTCGTCGGACGGCGAGACGCCCCGAAGGGGTGACGAAGCCGTCCCACGAGCGCCCGAGCGATCGGGGCGCTCGACCGACGAGGAGAGTCAGGTTGAGCGAGAAGCGCAGGGAGCACGATTGCGGGGACTCGGAGACTCTCTACTACCAGTGGCGCGACTTCGCGGATCTCCGAGCACGGTCACGTCCAACGCGGAGCCCGAGCCGGAGGAACCGCTCGAGCCCGGTCTGCCGCCGGACGAGGAGCCGGTCCCAGCGTAGCGGCGGCCGCCTACGCGGCCTGAGCCACGACCGACGAGGTGCCGGAATGTCCCGGCCGAGCACGTTGAGCATCCCGGTGGCCGCGCGCGCTGGTAGCTTGCGCCGGCTTTGTCGATCGTCAAGACAAGCGAGGCGGCATGAGCGCCGTCGAAAGCGCAGCGCGGACCGCCGGACGACACCTCGCGGCGCGGCCGTTCAAGTTCAGGGTGCCGCTGGACACCGCGGCCGCGTAGCGCCGGCGGTCGATCGGGCGATCTATCTCGCGTACGACGCTCAGGCTGTCCTCGACTACATCGGCAAGGTTGACCGGCGGGGCGCGAGCGGGGTGGCGTCGAGACCTTGCGAACATCTGAGGCAGAGTCGGCGCAAGCGGCAGGTCTGGCGCTGGCTGTGGGTCGTGCCGCTCGGCGCCGCGATGAAGGGTGGCGGAGGTAGAGGCCCTGGAGCGGTCGCTGATCAAGGCCGTTCCGGCCCGCCGGGAACCTGCAGCACGCGCGGGCGGCCTGAGGCATTGGAGGTGAAGGCTCGGACAGCGGCCCCCACGCGTGATGCCGCAATGCCATCCGTAAGCGGACATGTCGCCGCGACCAAGAGCCACGCGGCGCTTAAGCAGCGCTCTGCCTTGCGCTCAACGAGGCCCAAGCGGACTTGACTCCGCGCCCCGACCGACGCATTTGGTCTGCTCCCCTTCGGTAACCACCGCGGGTATAGTTCGGCCCCGGAAAATAGCGGGAACAACATGAAACCCGGCTCGAAAGTTTGAGCCGGGTAGTTTTTTGGGCGAGTGAAAGTTCTTTGTGCGCTTGGGATCGCAGGTTTAGATTCGAAGCAGATGTCTCGTCCTGTTCAATTTCTAATTGGCTTTCTGGATCGACTTTCGG
>JBLNDU010000182.1:0-6562 GCA_050261935.1 Nocardioidaceae bacterium
CAACCCAGGCACCGGTGACGACGTTCCAGAAGGGGTCGACGTCCAGTTCAACCGCGAGCTCAGCGGCTGCGCCTGGACGGCCAACCGCAACGGCCCGGCGGCCGAGATGACGGCCGCCGGCGGGGCGCAGGCCCGCCTGGTGGGCGACCCATGTCAATTGGGGGGGCGCCGCACGCGCGTGGGGCGCGTGCGGAACGCCGCCGGCACGATCGAGGACGACAACTTCCACCTCGTCGTCACCTGCTGACGTAGACCGCCTCGACACGGCGGCTCAGGCTGGAGGACAAGCGCCAGGTCTCGCCGCCGCTCGTCGGCGAGCCGCTGTACGAGTGCGCGATCGCGGTCGTCGTCTACGGCTTCGATCCCGGAGCGACGCTCGACGTCGAGGTCAACGGCACGACCGTCGTGGCAGGCGCGCCGGGCGGGTCCCGCAGCCGCAGGGGGCCCTGGTGGAGCTCCCCGCTCAACTGAACGCGAACGACGTCGTCCGGGCGCGCCAGAGGGCGCACGGCATCACCAGCGGCTGGTCGCCGCAGGTGACGGTGCGCGATCACAGGTATCTCCTTTCCGGCGATCCTGGTCTCCGGTGCCAGCTGCGAGCGGAACGTGCCGCCGGTCCGCTTCCGTGGCACCGCGACCATGCCGATCGTGTCGCCGTAGAACGAGGTGTTGAACTGGTTCGGCGCGGATTGGCTCAGGCCGTACTCATCGGCGGCGAGACCGCTTTGGGGTGGTCGGCAGGTTCAGCGAGTTCATGGCGATCGTGTTGTTCTGGCTCTACGTGCACAACGCCTGCCACAACTTCTTCAACCGGCAGTGGGTCAACAACGACAACGGCGGGTTCCTGCCGACGATGGCGCGCTCCGATCACGAGCGCGTCCTGCTGACCTGCGGCTGCGCCTTCTTCGCAGCGTCCTCGCCGGCCACAACAGGATCGGCTTCCTCGTCGGCAGTGAGCTGCCGCCTGCCACGCCGACGGCGCTGTGCACCTGTCGTTCAAGTGGGCGAAGGCGTACACCGTGGATGACCACGAGCATGCGTCGCTGACGTCTTCGACGGGACCTTCCCATCGGCTGCGACGGGGTTCTCGCTGGGCGTCGAGCTCCCGGGCGGAGCGGTGCACTGGGTCGACTCGGACGACGTCGGCGGCGTGCCGCTCCCCTTCGACCGCGGCAGCTGGACCAAGAGCATGATGTCCACGCTGCGGTTCCCGGCCGGCTGCTTCGGGCTGTCGAGGCGCCAGCGAGTGATCCGCGCGATCGTCCTGCGTCTGGACCGGCCGCAGGCGCGGGCTCTGGCCTTCGACGACCTTCAGATCGTCTGACTATTGAATCTTGAACGGGGTCTGACCCCCTTTATGTTGGCGAAGTGGGCAACGTGGCACAGCTAGACGACGGCACCGGGGCGCGAGGAGCGGCGCGACGAGGAGCCGCTGATCGTCCCCCGGCCCAAGTCGGCGATCGCGCGTGCCGTCCGCTACGAGGAGGCGCGCCGCTTCGTCAGCGACAGCCGCGAGCACACGGAGTCCGACCTGGGTCGAGATCGACGTGGAGACCGACGCGGAGTTCCCGATCGCGGGGATGGGGCCCGCGCTGTTCGCGGGCGACGCGGCGATCGTCGACGGCGAGCGGGTGGGCGAGCGGACGTACCGGTTCTACGCGCCGGCGTCGGCTGCGCTGCAGGAAGGCGCGCCGCTCGCGCTGGGCCGCGCCGGTACGGGCGTCCCGCGGCCGGAGCACAAGAGCCGGCTGCGGCTCGAGTGGCGGGAGAGCTCGTCCTAGGGGCAGTACGCGTACGGCGGCGGGCCCTGCTGGATGGCCCGGTTCTGCAACTGCAGGCGGTAGAAGTTGAGGTAGTAGTTGGTCTGGACGTAGTAGGGGTCGGTCGCGCCCCACAGATAGTCGGAGGCATCGCTGTGGGTCAGGACGGCGTTGGGGTCGCTCTGCACCCCCTTCCACGTGGCCTCTGGGACCGGCGTCGTGAACAGCGACGGGTCGATGACCATCCGCTGCGTGAGGAAGAAGAACCAGGGAACACGGACGCAGAGCGTCGGCGCCACATGCCAACCCCAATGGACAGAGCACGTCGGGTTGTTCCTCGTGGCCACATGCAGGCTGCCCTGGATCCACACCTTCCTTGGCGTCAGGCCCATGTTGATCATCAGGCGGCACATCTCGTGCGCGCGCGCCCAGCAACCGTCGTCGGGATACAGGAACGGGATGCACGGCGCGGGGACGGTCAGCGGTGGGCAACTCGTGGCGTTCATCGCGTCGAACACCTCTTGCGCCCCGCGCCTCGACGGGCAGTGCAGCCACCACCAGAGCCACCAGAGGATGTGCCACAGCCGGTCGAGGATCAGCCTCGCCGAGGGGCGAGTCGGCAGCTCCCGGCGCGCCGGCGCCGGCGGTGGGCGCCTAGGAGGAGGGAAGAACGGCCCCTCCTGGCCGGGCGTGTAGTCGCGGACGTCGATGATCTCGTGCGCGTCGGTCTCCGTCACGGCGACGGGCGTGCCCGAGCGCTCGGCATCGAGCAGCCGCCGCTCGAGCTCGGCCCGATCTGGAGCGTCGGCCCGGAGCACGTGAACGGCGTGGGAGGGCTCGAGCTCGACCCCGAGCGCGTCGCCCTCGAACGGCCGGATGGCCACGACGCGCGCCACGTGCGGGATCAGCAGGCGCGTGATCGTCGACGTCTCGGCGTCGATCTCGAGGTAGACGGGGAGGCGCTGCTTGCTCAGGCCGTCGAGGATCTGCGCAAAGGCGGCCGAGCGCGGATCCTCGGGATCGAGACGGGCCCGGCGACCTTCCTCGAGCTCGACCGACAGACCCGGCTCGGCGCGGAGCATCTCCGCGGGCGGGCGGTCGAGCGGCGGCTCGACCCCCAGGACGGTTGAGACGATCGCATTCTCGTTCGGCATGGCGGCTCCTCCGCGGTGACCGTACACCGGCTAGCGGGGGTCCCGCATCATCCGCGCGAAATCCAACGTTACTCGCGGTGCTGGCAGCGCTGTGTGCGCGTGCGCTCGCAGACCGAGCCGACGTCGGCGACGAAGCAGCGCACGGTGACGAGCCACACGTGCGCGTTGGCGGCCTCGCGTGGGCGCCCGGGTAGAAAGGGGCACATGGCAACGATCGCGCAGGACACGTTCCTCATCGGCGGCGAGCTCGAGGTGCACCGGCTCGGCTTCGGGGCGATGCGGATCACGGGTGAGGGCATCTGGGGCCCGCCCCCCGATCCCGAGGCGGCGCGGCGGCTGCTGCGCCTGGCGGTCGAGCTGGGCGTCGACCTGATCGACACCGCCGACTCGTACGGGCCCGAGGTGAGCGAGGAGCTGATCGCCGAGGCGCTCCATCCATACCCGGACGGCCTCGTGATCGCCACGAAGGGCGGGCTGCTGCGCACCGGGCCGGGCGTCTGGCCGCGCAACGCCAGGCCGGAGCACCTGGTGCGCGCCTGCGAGGCGAGCCCTTCGCCGGCTCCGGCTCGACCGGATCGACCTCTACCAGCTCCACGCCGTCGACCCCGCCGTGCCGCTCGAGGAGTCGCTCGGCGCGCTCCGCGAGCTGCAGGCGGAGGGGAAGATCGGCCACGTCGGCGTCTCGAACGTATCTGTGGAGGAGCTCGAGCGCGCAAGGAAGGTGGTCGACGTCGTGTCGGTTCAGAATCGCTACAACCTCGCCGATCGCGGCTCGGAGGACGTGCTCGAAGCCTGCACGCGAGCCGGAACCGCCTTCATCCCCTGGTTCCCGCTCGCCACGGGGCGGCTCGCGCGCCCCGGCGGGCCGCTCGCGGAGGCGGCGCGCGCGCACGACGCCACGCCGGGCCAGATAGCGCTCGCATGGCTCCTGCGACACTCCCCGGTGATGCTGCCGATCCCGGGCACCTCGTCGGTCGGGCATCTCGAGGAGAACGTGGCGGCGTCGCGCCTCCACCTGGAGGACGACGAGCTCGACGGGATCTCGAGGGCGGCGGCGTGAGCACGGCGATCCGGCCCACGAGCCTCGATCACGTCGCGCTCTGGGTGGCCGACCGCGGCGAGCTCGCCGCGCTGCTGTGCGAGCACTTCGGCATGCACGAGGTCACCCGCGGGGAGGACTTCACGCTGGTCGGCGTCGACGCGAAGCTCGGCAAGGTCACGCTCTTCGACGCCGAGGGGCCGCGCGAGCCCGGCCTCCTGAACGGCATCGCGCTGCGGGTGGGGGACCTCGACGCGGCGCTCGCGGCGCTGCCGGCCGGCCTTCGCGTGTCGCGCGCCGGCGGCGCGGCCTCGATCGAGGCGCCGCAGGGCGTGCGCCTCGCGCTCGTCGAGGTGGCCGGGCGCGACTACGACCTCGACCACGTCGCGCTGCGCGTGCCCGACCCGCAGCGGACCGCGGCCGGCCTCGCCGAGCTCGGCTTCGAGCGCGTCGACGGCTCGCTCGCCGTGGCCGACCGCTCGCTCCGGCTCGAGGCGGGCGACGCCTCGGACGGGGGGCGTCCCCTCCTCAACCACCTCGCCCTCCTCGTCGACTCGGCTGCGACCGTGCAGGCCGAGGCCGAGCGGCTCGGGATCGAGGTGCTGCAGGTGAAGGACGCGGAGAACACGCTGGCGGTGTTCGTGCGCGGCCCGGACGAGCTCGTCGTCGAGTACGTCGAGCACAAGCCCGGCTTCGCGCTCGTCTAGCGAGCGGCCCCTTGCCCGACCTCGTAGTCGCGGGCGCGGGCATGGCCGGCCTCGCCGCCGCGGCCGAGGCCCGCTCGCTCGGCGCCGAGGTCGCCCTCCGCGAGAAGCTGGACCGGCCCGGGGGCTCGATGCGCCTGTCGAGCGGGGTCATCTGGCGCCACCGCTCCCTGAAGCGATTCCACGGCGAATGCGCCGCCGGCGACCTCGCGCTCCAGCGGCTCGTGTTCGAGCGGCTCGACGCCGACCTCGACTGGCTCGAGTCGCTCGGCGCGCCGGTGCGCGAGCGCGGGACCGGGAACCCGGTCACGACCGGCGCGCGCTTCGACGTGGACGGCCTGACGAGCGCGCTCGTCGGGGCGGCCGGAGGCGTGGAGCTGCGCGCGCCCGTGACCTGCCCGAGCGCCGAGGCGCCGCTCGTGCTCGCGACCGGCGGCTTCGCCGCGAGCCGTGAGCTCCTGCGCCGCCACGTGACGCCCGAGGCGAGCCACGTGCTGATGCGCTGCGCGCCCGGCAACCAGGGCGACGGGCTCCGGATCGGGCTCGAGGCGGGCGGCTCGCTCGGCCCCGGCATGGGTGACGCGTACGTGCGCAACATGCCGGCGCCGCCGGCGCGCGTCGAGCCGTCCGACTTCGTGCGGCTCGCCCAGCTCTACGCGCGCCACGCCGTGGTGCTGAACGCGCGCGGCGAGCGCTTCGTGGCGCGCGGCTGGGCCGAGACCGACGTGGCGCTCTGGACGGCGCGCCAACCGCGGGCGCGGGCCTGGTACCAGGTGCTCGACGCCGCGCTCGAGCGCCGCGTGCGCGACCGGACCGTGGCGGAGATGGTCGCGGCGGCCGCCGACGCCGGCGCGCCGGTGCGCCGCGAGCGCGGGGTCACCGTCGTCGAGACGGTGGCCGGCGTGACGACCACGCTCGGCGGCCTGCGCATCGACGCGCGCGCCCAGGCGGCGCCCGGCGTGTTCGCCTGCGGGCACGACGCGGCGGGCGTGGCCGCCGGCGGCTACGCCAGCGGCCTCGCGGCCGCGCTCGTGCTGGGCCGGATCGCCGCGCGGTCGGCCCTCGGGGCGTGAGGCGTCACGCTTAGGGCCGTGTCGCAGCCGGTCTCAGCAGGCGACCCGCTCGCCGACCACGCGTTCGGCAGCCGGTTCAGCGTGGGAGTGGAGGAGGAGCTGCTGCTCGTGGACCCGCGCACGCGCGCGCTCAGCCACGACGCCGAGCGCGTGATCGCGGCCGTCGAGCAGCCGGCCCGCGGTCAGGTCGACCACGAGGCCTACGCCGCCGAGCTCGAGCTGCGCTCGCTGCCCTCGGCCGCGGCCGGTGAGGCGGTGGAGGCGCTGGCCGCGGCGCGCGATGCCGCGCTCGCGGCGGGGGCGACCCTCCTCGGCGCCGGGCTGCATCCCGACGCGGAGCTCGGCGACGTGCGGCTCGTTCGCTCGGCGCGCTACGCGCGCGTCGAGGACGACATGCGCGGGCTGATCCTGCGCACGCCCGAGTGCGCGCTCCACGTGCACGTGGGGATGCCGGACGCCGACACCGCGATCCGCGCCTTCAACGGACTGCGCGCCTGGCTGCCCGTGCTGCAGGGCCTCGCGGCGAACTCGCCCTGGTGGTTCGGCGCCGACTCGGGGATGGCGAGCGCCCGCGCCGCCGTGGTGCGCGCCTATCCCGGCCGCGGCGTGCCGCCGGCGTTCGCGGGCGCCGACGAGTACACGGCCACGGTGGCGGCGGCGGCCGCCGGCGGCGGCCCGAGCGACTACACGCTGCTCTGGTGGGACCTGCGCCCGCATCCGCGCCGGGGCACGGTCGAATTGCGCGAGATGGACGCCCAGTCGCGCCTCGACGACGTGGCGGCGATCGCCGCGCGCGTCCAGGCGCTCGCGCGCGCGACGGCGGCCGAGGGGG
>JBLNDU010000183.1:0-3015 GCA_050261935.1 Nocardioidaceae bacterium
TTGGTGCCGCGCGCCGGTCGTCGCGGAGCCTAGCCCGTAGGGCGTGGCGACGCGGCGATCGGCGCGCGGGCGCGTCATCGCGCGGGGGTCTTCGTCTTGCGGTTGAGGCCGTGGCGGAAGCGCCAGGACTCGTTGCCGGTGTCGATGATGTGGGCGCGGTGGGTGAGGCGGTCGACGACCGCCTTGGCGAGCCGTGGATCGGGGAACACCTTTGTCCACTCGCCGAAGGGCAGGTTGGTCGTGACGATCAGGCTGCCGCGTTCGTGGCGTTCGGAGAGGACCTGGAAGACGAGCTCGGCGGCGCCGTCGGGCAGCGCGAGGTAGCCCAGCTCGTCCAGGCAGACGAGCTCGGTGCGGGCGTAGCGGCCGACGACGCGGGCGAGCTCGCGCCGGCTCTGGGCTTCTTGGAGCTCGTTGGCGAGGCCGGCGAGCGTGCTGAAGCGCACGCGGCGGCCCTGGTGGCAGGCGCAGACCGCCAGCGCGGTCGCGAGGTGCGTCTTGCCGGTGCCCGAGTCGCCGATCAGGATCACGCTGTCGCGGTCATCGATCCAGGAGCCCTCGGCGAGCGCGGCGATCGTGGCTTGCGGGACGTTGGGGTTGTCGGCGAAGCGGAAGTCCTCCAGGCGCTTGATCTGCGGAAGCGCGCGTCGATCAGGCGCCGTCGTTCGCGCCGCTCGGCGCGCGCGGCCATCTCGGCGTCGAGCAGCGCCGCGAGGTAGGCGATCGGCGTCTGCTGCTCGCGGGTGGCGTCGGCGGCGAACTCGCGGAAGCGGCGGCGCACGGTCGGCAGCTTCAGCTCGGTGGCGTGTGCCTCGATCAGCGCTTCCAGCGCGGCGGTCTGGGCGTTGCGCGGCGCGCTCATAGCTGCTCCCCGCGGGCGCGATGGTCGGCCAGTTTGGCCAGCTCCAGCAGTCGGAACGCCAGATCGCGCGGCTCGTCGCTGGTGATCGTGGCCTCGACGGGCTCCAGACTGCCGTCCCAGTCGGCCAGCTCGAGCGCGATGTACTGCCGCGGGCGCCAGTCACCCAACAGCGTGAGCTGGTTGTCGAGGTAGGCGTTCGCGACGCAGAAACCGTGATCGGCGCTCATCGCCGCGGCTCCCGACCGTGCAGCTGGTCGTAGTCGGCCAGGTCGGGCAGCGGCCGCGCGTGCGCGGCCAGCCGCGGCTCGAGATCGCTCAGCGGCGCTGGCTCGCGGCGATCTGCCTTGGCGGCCAGCACCGCGACGGCGCGGCCGTCGATCGCGCCCGCGGTGAGCGCGCCGCGGACGGCCAGCACGACGCGGTCGGGGCCGTGCTCGCGGCAGAGCAGCAGCACGTCGACCATCTGCCGGGCGGCCTGCGAGCGCCCATAGCGAGCCGTCAGCGCCGCCCACAGCTCATCGAACGCGGCCGGCCAGGTGCCGCGCTCGCGCTCCTGGGCCAACGGCAGCGAGTGCTCCAGCCCGCCAGGCTTGCGCTGCAGCAGCTCGAGGTAGTGGTCCAGCCGCGCCGCGGTGCCGTGCTTGCCGTGCAGGCGCTCGTGGCGCGCCACCTCCTTGCCGGCGTGGCTGATCGTCAGCTCGCGCGCGCCGATGCGCGCGCTCACCTTCAGCCCGGCGAGACAGACCGGCACCGAGTAGCGGTTCTGGCGCACCGTCACCAGCGACTTCGCGTCCACGCGCGGCGCCGCCACCTCACTGGCGTCGAACGGCTCGGCTGGCAGCCCTCGCAGCGACGGCCGCTCCTGGGCGAACGCCTCGCCGACCGTCATGTCACGACCGACGATCCGCCGCGCCAGGTCGGCCTCGCAGCCGGCCAACAGCATGGCGTTGAGCTCGGCGAGGTCGCAGACCTCCTGGACCGGGACCAGGTGGTTTCGGCGAAAGCGTCCGACCTCGCCCTCGATGCCACCCTTCTCATGGGCGCCTTCCTTGCCCGGCCGAGTGAACTCGGCGTCGAACAGATAATGCGAGCGCAGCGCGATGAAGCGGTCGGTCTCGACCCGTCGGCGGCCGCGCAGAACCTGCTTGACCGCCGATGTCAGGTTGTCGAAGCGGAGCGCCGCGAACACGCCGCCGAACCACGCGAACGCCTCGACGTGCAGCTCCAGGAACGCCTGCTGGGTCTCCACCAGCGACGCCTGACAGAACGCCGCCCCGGAGAACGACGCGCGCATCAAGAACAGATGCACCGTCGTCGCCGCGCCCGCCAGCAGTACCGTGGCCTCGCCCCAGTCGACCTGCGCGCCCACGCCCGGCGCGTGCACCTGCGGCACGAACACCTCGTCGACCGGCAAGCCCAGCGCCCGCCGCCGTCGGCGCACGTACTCGCGCACCGTCGTCTCGGCGACCTCGACGCCGTGCTCGTCGACCAGCCGCCGCCAGACCCGCTTGGCCGTGTGGCGCTGCTTGCGCGGCGCCTTCCGGTCGGCCTCAAGCCACCCGTCGATCAGCGGCCGATACGCACCCAGCTTCGGCGCCGGCCGATGCGACGGCGGCCGCTTCGCCGGCGGCAACGGCGACACCAACGCCTGGCGCACCGCACGTCGATGCACGCCATGTCGACGCGCAAGCTCGCGAATCGAGAGGCCCTCCCGATCGCGGTCGCGCCTGATCTGCTCGAACAGTTCCACCCGAGAACCCATCCCTTCTGCGACCTCCCGCTCGGACTCCGAAGAGCCCGAACCGTCCGGTCGCGATCGGACGGAGGTGGGGCCAGTTCAAGCCGTCGCAGTGGGGCCAGATGAGACCGTCGTTCCTATCAAGCACTGGTTCGTCTCCTACGCGTTTCTGCCTGGCTACCGCACGCGGCCCGCTGGCGGCGGACCGTTGCTCGATCGTCAGGGGCTGCTCCCGCCCTCCGCCGCACCTCCGGCCTGAGGCTGCCCCTCAGCTTCTCCCGACCGTTACGGCGGCCGGGGGCGGGGCCTCTCACCCCGCCCGGTCATATGACGCCTCGTGGCGCAGTTGCCGCTGCGGACGAGGACCAGGCGTCCGCAGGCGCGCAAATCGGCCCCCACCGCGCTCCTGCATCCG
>JBLNDU010000184.1:0-3324 GCA_050261935.1 Nocardioidaceae bacterium
GCCGCCCTGTTCCAGCGGCGGCTCGCGGAAGCCAACGACGCGTTTATGGAAGAGCCCTCTCTGTCAACGTCCGGCGAGACGCTCACCATCGAGGTATCTATGAACCTTGAGGGCGAGAACGGAGCACGCCAGGGTGTTGAAGATCACGACGAACGGAGCTGGAGCTGAGCAGGCTGCCGCCGCGCCGGCGGGGGTGCCCGACCCGGAGCTGGTCGAGCAGGCCAAGCGCCGCAAGTTCACGGCGAAGTACAAGCTGACGGTCCTCGAGCAGGCCGACGCGTGCACCGAGCCGGGCCAGATCGGCGAGCTGTTGCGCCGTGAGGGGCTGTACACGTCGCATCTGACGTACTGGCGCAAGCAGCGCCGGGACGGCGCGTTGAAGGAGCTCGGCCGGTCGCGTGGGCGCAAGCCGACGGACCGTCGCGATCAGGAGATCGCCGAGCTGCGGCGTCGCGCCGAGCGCGCCGAGGCCGAGCTTGAGCAGGCGAAGAAGGTCGTTGCGATTCAGGGAAACGTCTCAGCGCTCTTGGAGCAGATGCTCGGTACCGAGGGCGAGAGCGGGAGCACCGAGCGATGATTGCGCACGATGGTGGTTTCCTCCCCACTGTCGATGACAAGAATTCCCCAGGTTGATCGCGTGTAGAGGGGCCGCCTGAGACGCAGTCGAGCCGAGCCCGTAGGGCGAGGTGAGGCTGTGTCTCAGGCGGCCGCGCGCGGTCTGTCCGGGGGCCCTCCCAGGGTCGCGGGGGCTGATGCCACGCGACCATGGTCGGGAGGGCCCCCGAGGGGATGCTCACACAGGAGGACGAAGTGGAGATCCACGCGCTTGCTGCGCGCGGCTGGTCGGTGTCTGCGATCGCCAGGCACACCGATCGCGACCGCAAGACGGTGCGCAAGTTCTTGCACGGCCCGCGGACCGAGCGCGAGCGCGCGCCGTCGTGCCTTGAGCCCTACCGGCCCTACATCGCCGCGCGCTTCGCGGACGATCCGCACTTGCTGGGCAGCGTGCTGCACCAGGAGCTGGTTGTGGCCGGGTTCGAGCGGGCGTACACGACGATGATCGGCGAGCTGCGCCGGCTCGAGCTGCGCCCGGTGTGCAAGGTCTGCCGGCACCGCCGCGGGCGTGCGGTCACGATCGAGATCGAGCACCCGCCCGGCGAGGAGATCCAGTGGGACTGGCTGGAGCTGTCCGAGACGCCGTGGGGCCAGAAGGCGTTTGTGCTGGTCGGCGCGCTGTCGCACTCGGGCCGCTTCCGCGGCGTGTTCTGCGAGCAGATGACGTTCGGGCACGTGGCCGCCGCCGCCCACCGGGTGCTCGTCGCGCTGGACGGCACGCCGCGCGTGTGGCGCACGGACCGGATGGCGACGATCGTGAACCCGGACACCGGCCGGGTCACCGTCGACGCCGCGCAGCTGGCCAAGCACTACGGCGTCGAGCTCGCTGTCTGCCCGCCCCGGCGCGCGCAGCGTAAGGGCGTCGTCGAGCGCGCGATCCAGTACCTGACCGGGTCGTGGTGGACCAGCGCCCGCGTGACCGGGCCCGCCGACGCGCAACAAGGGCTGGACGCGTGGTGCGCGCGGGTCGCCGACCACCGGCCCCGCCCCGACGACGCCTGCGGCGGCGATCGCCGGACGGTCGCCGAGCTTGCCGCCGGCGAGTCGCTGCGCGCGTTGCCGGCCGCCGCCTACCCGGCCATGATCTGCGTCGAGCGCCAGGCGTCCAAGTCGGCCTTGGTGGGCTACGAGGGCAACAAGTACAGCATCGAGCCCGCGCACGGCGGGCGCACGGTGACCGTGCTGGCGCGCGTCGGCGAACCAACGGTGCGGATCATGTCGGCGGCCGGCGAGCTGATCGGCGAGCACCGCCTCGCCGTCGCGAGTGCCGGGCAGACGATCCGCAGCAGCGAGCACGCCCAGGCGCTCGAGACCGCGGTGCTGGCCGCGTTCACGACCGAGAAGGCCTGCTCGCGCAAGCGCAACAAGCCGCCCTCAGACGCGGCGCTGGCCGAGCTGGCAAAGCTGCGCGGCGTGCCCGCCGCGTCGCCGGCGCCAGCCTCGATGCACGAGTACGCGCGCCTCGCGGAGGCCTGCTGATGCGCCCACAGCACCGCTACGACGCGCACGCCACGATCGTGCCCGACGAGTACGAGGCCATCGTCGGCGGCCGCCAAGGGCTGCTGCGACTCGTGCTCACAGACGACGACCCCGACCGCGAGCACGCGCAGCCCGACGTGTTCTGCCACCTCAACGCCCGCCACGCCCGCCAGCTCGCCGACCGCCTGCACGCGCTCGCCGACCACCTCACCACGACGACAGCGCCCACCGCGACGAGGACGACCGCGTGAGCTCAGACACCGTCTACCAGCGGCTGCGCGACCACCTCGCGCAGCTGCGGCTGCACACCGTCGCTGACCGTCTCGCCCCCGCGCTACAGGCCGCCGAGCAAGACAAGCCCGGCTACACCGAGTTCCTCTGCGAGCTGCTCGCCGCCGAGGTCGCCGCCGCCGAGCAACGCCGCCTCCAAGGCCGCCTCCGGTTCGCCCGGCTCCCGGCCCGCAAGACGATCGAGCAGTTCGACTTCAGCGCCCAACCCTCGCTCGATCGCCGACTCGTCGAGGACCTCGCCACCCTCCGATTCATCGAAGAAAAGGCCAACGTCCTGCTCATCGGACCCCCGGGCGTCGGCAAGACGATGCTCGCCACAGCGCTCGGCCACAAAGCAATCGAGCACGGCTACCGCGTCTACTACACCACCGCCGCCGACCTCGTCGCCCGCACCGCCCGCGCCGCCCTGGAAGGCCGCTGGAGCACCCAGATGCGCTTCTGGAACGGCCCCCAGGCCCTGATCGTCGATGAGCTCGGCTACCTGCCGATGCCCGCCGACGCCGCCAGCCACCTCTTCCAAGTCATCAGCCGCCGCTACGAACACGGCAGCATCATCCTGACCACCAACCGCGGCATCGCCGACTGGGGCCACATCTTCGAAGACACCACCGTCGCCGCCGCGATCCTCGACCGCCTCCTCCACCACGCCACGGTGCTCTCCATCACCGGCGATTCCTACAGGATGCGCCGCCACCGAGACACCATCGCCGCCCTCCGACCCGCCCTCACCGGCCGACAATCACCTGGGGAATTCTCATCGTCGGAGGTGGGGATTTCTGGTCGTCCTTGACACACCGCCTGTTCAGCTACATCACGATCAACTGGCGCGGCAAGCCGCTGCATTCCCTGCAAACCGTCGTCAACCTGATCCCGAGTTCGACAGTTCAGCGGGCATTTTGGCCTGTTGAGGCGCCGTTTTTGGCTTTCTAGAGCGGTGCG
>JBLNDU010000185.1:0-8093 GCA_050261935.1 Nocardioidaceae bacterium
ACCTCAGGGCCCGCATCGCGCAGCGGATCCTGGCGCTCGCCGCTTGCGTCTACGTCAACCACTGGCTCGGGCGACCGAGCCGCTCGCTCGTGGCCTTCGTCGCCTGAGCGCGTGGAATCAACCATCTAGTGCGCCCGCGGAGCGCGTTTCCCTGGAGATGCCAGGCGCAGGGGCGGTTGCTCAGGCCGCAGTCGCCGATCGAGGCGCGCGAGGGGGTCGAGTAGCCGATGGAGGGCCTCCGCCTGGCCCTTCGAGAACCTGCCGCTGCCCTTCGAGGTCCTCCTCAGCCTGGCGCTGGCCGTGGTCCTGGCGATGTTCTGCTGGACGGCGCTGCTGTTCGTGCGCGCGCTGCGCTGGAAGAAGCGGCCGCCGCCCGCGGCGCCCGACGTCGCTGACAGGTTCCTCTGGGTCTTCGTCGTCCCCGCGCTCAACGAGGAGGTGACGATCGCCGACAGCGTCGCCCGCCTCGCCCACGTGCCGGTGGCCGAGAAGCTGATCCTGGTCGTGGACGATGGATCGGGCGACCGCACGCCGCAGATCCTGCGCGAGCTCCACCAAGCCGACCTGGTCGTGCTGCGCCGCGATCCGCCCCACGCGCGGCGCGGCAAGGCGGCGGCGCTGAACCACGCCTACCGGGCGCTCGACGAGCTGCGCGGCAAGGTGGACCGCGACCGGGTGATCGTCTGCATCGTCGACGCCGACGGACGGCTCGACCCCGAGGCGCCGCGCTACGCGGCGGCGCACTTCGCCGAGCCGCAGGTCGCGGGCGTGCAGAGCCTGGTGCAGATCTACAACCGCCTGCGCCTACTCACCTGGATGCAGGACGTCGAGTTCGCGGTCTACGGCCACCTCTTCCAGGCCGGCCGCAATGGGTGGGGCACCGCGGGCATGGGCGGCAACGGCCAGTTCAATCGGCTGAGC
The DNA here is from genome assembly GCA_050261935.1 of Nocardioidaceae bacterium. Lineage (GTDB taxonomy): Bacteria > Actinomycetota > Thermoleophilia > Solirubrobacterales > Thermoleophilaceae > JBLNDU01. The sequence goes on from JBLNDU010000185.1 coordinate 922, forward strand.
GGGCTCGATGCGATCGTCGTCGATGAGGGACCGTGGCGCGACCGGCTCACCGAGGACCAGGACCTCGGCCTGCGCCTGATCGCGGCCGGCTTCGACGGGCGCCAGGAGCTGCGCGGCGCCGTCGATCAGCAGGGGCTCTCGAACCTGCGGGCCCTGCTGCGGCAGCGGACGCGCTGGTCACAGGGCAACCTGCAAGCGATCGGGTTGGCCGGCGCGGTCCTCCGGCGCGGGATCGTTCCGTTGCTGCCGCGGCTGGAGCTGCTCGCCTACCTGCTGATGCCCTTCTGGCAGGGGATCGTCGGCGTCGCCCTGGTGGCGGCGATCTACCTCTGGGTGAGCGGCGAGGCGGTCTTCTGGGACGGAGAGCTGGTGCTCCAGCTCCTCCTCTTCTACGTGCTCGGCTTCGGCGGCACGGTGCTCGGCGTGGTCGCCAGCCGCAGCGACGAGGGGCCGCGCGGCTGGGCGGTCGGGTTCCTGATCGGCCATGCCTACTCGCTCTACACCTGGCTGATCTGGCCGGTCCTGCTCCGCTCGGCGGCGAGACAGCTCGGCGCCCGCCGCGCCTGGGCGAAGACGGAGCGCGAGCCGCTCGCCCCTACGGAGCCGCATGCACTCCCGGCCGCGATCCCAGCCGAATCGAGCCCCGCCGCTCGGCGCACGCCGGCTCGCGCCCCACCCGCGTGAGTATTCTCGACGCGGGATGGACGAGCGCGCTCTCGCCGAGCGCCTGATCACCTACGACACCTCGACCCTCGAGGGCATGCAGAGCGCCGCCGGCTTCGTCAAGGGCTGGCTCGAGGCGCGCGACGTGGAGGTGACGGGCACGACCTACAACGGCCGGCCGGTGCTGGCCGCCACGGTCGGCGCGCCCGACGGGCTCACGGTCGTGCTCCACGGCCACCTCGACGTGGTCCCCGGGCGGCCCGAGCAGTTCACGCCCCGCGTGGAGGGCGACCGGCTCTACGGCCGCGGCGCCTACGACATGAAGGGCGGCCTCGCCGGGATGATCTGCGCGGTGCGCGACCTCGCGGCGCAGCGTGAGGTGCGCGTTCACTTCGTCTGCGTCTCCGACGAGGAGTCCGAGGAGATCGAGGAGCGCGGCTCGGACTTCCTCGTCGAGCAGGGCTACGTCGGCGAGTTCGCGATCACGGGCGAGCCGACCGACCTGCACATCGGCGTCGAGGCCAAGGGCGTGCTCGCGATGCGCATCGAGGTGACCGGCACCTCCGCGCACGGCTCGACGCCGTGGGCGGGCGACAACGCCGTCCTGAAGGCGGTCGACGTCTTTCGCACGATCGAGTCGATGGCGTTCGCGCGCGAGTCGTCCGACCTCTTCGACCGGCCCTCGATCAACCTGGGGCGGATCTTCGGCGGCGACGCGCTCAACAAGGTGCCCGACACCTGCGCTATCGACGTCGACATCCGCTACCTGCCGGGACAGGACGCCAAGGCGATCCTCGAGCAGGTGCGGGCGCTGCCCGACGCGAACGTAACCAAGGTGTTCCATCGCCATCCCGCGATCGTCGACCGCGACAACGCGTACGTGGTCGCGCTGGGCGAGGCCGTCGCCCGGGTGGCCACGGTGGGCGACCGCATCTCGGTCGGCCGCCACGGCGCCTCCGACGCGATCTCGTTCCTCGAGGCGGGCGTGCCGGCGGTGGAGTTCGGCCCGCTCGGCGGGGGCCACCACGGCCCGGGCGAGTGGGTCTCGATCGGCTCGCTGGCGCAGTTCCGCCGGGCCGTGGTGGACTTCGTGCGGCTGCTGCCGGAGCGCGTCGGCAGCCGAGGCGCCGGCGCGCGAGGCGCCGACAGCCAGAAGGCGAGCACCCCTAGCGCCGGCAGCCCGAGCGCCGGTGACGGCCGGCCCCTGATCGCCTGATGGGATTCGATCCGAGCCGCACCGGAGGCGTCTGGGGCCGCCTGCTGATAGGCGCGGCGGTGGTGATCTTCGCCACGGCGGCCGCGACCGCCGTCGCCGCCTTCAGGGAGGTCGACAGGGTCGTGAGCGCCTTCAACGCCAACCCGGAGCTCAAGCTCGGCGCCGAGCTCGCGCAGACCGACCCCGGCGAGCCGCAGACGATCATGCTGCTCGGCTCGGACAAGCGGCCGAGGCGAAACCGCGAGGGGGCGGGCACCGACGCGCGCTCGGACACGATCATCCTCGTCCGGCTCGATCCCTCGAAGCGCGCCGTCTCGCTCATGTCGCTGCCGCGCGACCTGAGGGTCACGGTTCCCGGCCACGGCGTCGACAGGCTCAACTCGGCCTACGAGCACGGTGGTCCCAAGCTGGCACTCAGGACGGTCAAGCGGCTCACAGGGCTCTCCGTCAACCACGTCATCAACGTCGACTTCAGGGGCTTCTGGGCCGCCGTCAACGCGATCGGCTGCGTGTACGCGGACATCGACCGGCGCTACTACAACGCCAGCGCCGAGTTCTCGTACATCGACATCCAGCCGGGCTACCAGAAGGTGTGCGGCCGCCACGCGCTCCAGTACGTCCGCTACCGGCACGAGGACAACGACCTCGTGCGCTCGGCGCGCCAGCAGGAGTTCCTCCGCGAGGCGAAACAGCAGGTCGGCGTCCGTCAGCTGATCAACGACCGCGACCGGCTCGTGCGCATCTTCGGCCGCTACACCACCTCCGACATCCGCTCGCGCGCCGAGGTCCTGCGGCTGCTCAAGCTCGCCGTCTTCTCGGCCACGCAGCCGGTGCGCGAGGTGCACTTCACCGGGGAGATCACACTCGGCGACGAGGCCACCAACACGCCGAGCTACGTGACCGCCAGCAACGCCCAGATCAAGCGCTACACGCGGCAGTTCCTCGGCGCCGACGAGAAGAAGGCCCGCCCCGGCGTGGCGCTGGCGAAGCGCCGGCACAGGCGCCGCGCCGGCGGCGCCGTCCCCGGCCTCGAGCGAGCCGACGGCTCGGGCCGCGATCAGGCCCAGCAGGCCGCGCGCCAGGGCGCCGGGGGTCGGCTCCGCGTCCTCTACCCGACGCTGCTCACGAGCGGTGCGCTGTACGCGGCGGCGCCGCGCGTCTACAAGATCAAGGGCCCACACGGTCGCCGCTACGGCGCCTACCGCATGGTCGTGAGGCGCGGCATCCTGGGCGAGTACTACGGCCTGCAGGGCACCACCTGGCGCGACCCGCCGATCCTCGACGACCCGACTGAGACGCGTCGGGTGGGCGGCCGGACGTTCGAGCTGCACTACGACGGCAACCGCCTCCGGCTCGTCGCCTGGCGTACGCCGACCGCCGCGTACTGGGTCTCGAACACGCTCCTGGAGACGGTCTCGGCGCGCCAGATGATCGCCATCGCGCGCTCGACTCGGCCGCTCTAGGCGCCGCTAGTCTGCCTCGGCGTGCCGGAGAGGGAACCCATCGGGGTGATCGGCGTCGGCTGGGTGGGTCTCGTCACCGCGGCCTGCTTCGCCGAGCTCGGCCACGAGGTCTGGGCGCGCGACATCGTCTCGGAGAAGGTGGAGGCGCTCAACCGCGGCGAGGTCCCGATCCACGAGCCGGGGCTCCCCGAGCTGGTCCGAAAGCACGCGGAGCGCCTCCACTTCACGACGGAGATGAGCGACGTCGCGGAGCACGCCGAGCTGCTCCTCTGCTGCGTCGACACGCCGCCCACGTATTCCGGCGACGCCGACCTCTCGCGCGTCGAGGCGGTGCTCGCGGAGCTGCACGACTCGGACGGCCAGGCGCTCGTGATGAAGAGCACCGTGCCGGTCGGCACGGGCCGCTCCATCCAGCGCCGCCGCAACGGACTGGCCTACGTCGCCAACCCGGAGTTCCTCAAGGAGGGCAGCGCCGTCGACGACTTCCTCCGTCCGGACCGCGTGGTGGTCGGCGCGGGCGGCGGGAGCGCGGCCCACGGCGACCGGGTGGCCGCCCTCTACGAGCCGCTCGGGGCGCCGCTCGTGCGCACCGACGTGGCGAGCGCCGAGATGATCAAGCTCGCCTCCAACGCCTTCCTCGCCACGAAGATCTCCTTCATCAACGAGATCGCGAACGTGTCCGAGGAAGTGGGCGCCGACGTCGCCGAGGTCGCGCGCGGAATGGGCTTCGACGATCGCATCGGGCCGAGGTTCCTGCAGGCCGGCGTCGGCTTCGGCGGGTCGTGCTTCCCCAAGGACGTGCAGGCGCTCAAGCAGCTCGCCGGCAACAGCGGCTACCACTTCCAGCTGCTCACCGCGGTCATCGAGGTGAACGAGCTCCAGAAGCGTCGCATCGTCGGCAAGCTGCAGAAGCACCTCGGCTCGCTCGTCGGCAAGCACATCGCCCTGCTCGGCATCGCCTTCAAGCCGGACACCGACGACGTACGCGAGGCCACCAGCCTCGTGCTCGCCGGGCGGCTGCAGGGCGAGGGCGCGCACGTGCGCGTCTACGACCCGGTCGCGGCGGATCACGCCCGCGCCCTGCTCGGCGCGGCGCGGATCTGCGACGGCGCGCTCGAGGCCATCGACGACGCCGACGCCGTGGTGCTCGTCACGGAGTGGCCGGAGTTCCGCGAGCTCGACTGGGCCGGCGAGGTCAGGTCGCGGCTGCGGACGCCGCTCGTCGTGGACGGCCGCAACTTCCTCGACCGCGAGCGGCTCGAGGCGGCCGGCTTCACCTACGAGGGGATCGGGCGCTGATGCAGGCGCTCGTGCTCGCCGGCGGCGAGGGGACCCGGCTCCGTCCGCTCACCTACACCACGCCTAAGCCGGTCCTGCCGCTCGCCGGCAGGCCGTTCCTGTCCTACATGCTCGACTGGCTGCGCCGCCACGGCGTCCAGGAGGTGATCCTCTCCTGCGGCTTCCTGTCCGACGCGGTGCACCGCGTGCTGGGCGACCTCTACGGCGGGATGCGGCTGCGCTACGTGTTCGAGGAGGAGCCGCTCGGGACCGCGGGCCCGGTGCGGCTGGCCCTCGACGCGGGGCTCCTGCAGGAGCGGCTGCTCGTCCTGAACGGCGACGTGCTCACCGACATGCACCTCGCGACGGAGCTCGACCAGCACGAGCGCACGGGCGCGCGCGCGACGCTCGCGCTCGTCGACGTCGAGGACGTGTCGAGCTACGGCGTCGTGCCCACCGACGTCGACGGGCAGGTGCTCGACTTCGTCGAGAAGACGCACGCCCCCGTCGCCACGAACCGCATCAACGCCGGCGTCTACGTGCTCGAGCGCGACGTCGTGGAGGCGATCCCGCCCGGGCGCAAGGTGTCCTTCGAGCGCGAGGTGTTCACGCAGCTCGTGGGCGAGGGGCTCTACGGTTGGCCGGCGGACGGCTACTGGGTCGACATCGGCACGCCGGAGCGCTACCTCGACGCGACCTACGACCTCCTGAGCGCCCACGTCGAGAGCGACCTGCCGCCGCGCGACGAGACCGGCTCGCTCGTCTACGAGGGCTGCCTCGTGAGCGGCGCGCGCATCGGCCCGCAGGCCGTGCTCGGGCGCCACTGCTCGGTCGGCAGCGGCGCGTGCGTCGAGCGGGCGGTGCTGCACGACGGCGTCGTGGTCGGGCAGGAGGCGCTCCTGCGCGGGTGCGTGCTCGGCGAGGGCGCCCAGGTGGGAGAGCGCTCCGCCGTCGAGCCCGGGGCGATCGTCGGCGCCGGCGTCGTAGTCGGCCCCGGCGCCGTGGTGGCCGAGGGGGCGCGCATCGACCCGGGCGTGCGGGTCGAGGCCGGCGTCCGCATCGGGCGCGGCGAGCGCGTGGAGGCGGTTGGCGTAGGGTGAGGGGGCCTGTGCGGGGAACGGAGCGGAGGTGCCGTAGGTGAGCGAACTCTTGGCGGGACTCGAGCGCGACGCGATCAGCGCCGGCGACCCCGCCGGCATGCTCGGGGACGTGGTCGCGCAGCCGAACCAGCTCGGCGACGCGCTCTGGCGCGTCGAGGCGGCCGGCATCACCCGGCGCGACCTGACCGGCGGACTGGTCGTGTGTGGCATGGGCGGCTCCGCGATCGGCGGCGACCTGGCGGCCGCGATCCTCGGCGACCGCGCCACGCGGCCGATCCGGACGGTGCGCGGCTACGGGCTCGATCCCTGGACGGGCGCCGACTCGCTCGTGCTGTGCGCCTCCTACTCGGGCGACACCGAGGAGGTGCTGGCCTGCTTCGAGGCGGCCGGCGTGATCGGCGCGCCGCGCGTCGCGCTCGCCACCGGCGGGGCGCTCGCCGAGGCGGCGCGCGCCGAGGGCGTGCCCGTGATCGGCGTGCCGTCGGGCATGCAGCCGCGCGCCTCGGTGCTCTATGTGACCGTCGCAGCGCTCGAGTGCGCGGCGCTCTGCGGCGCGGCGCCGGGCCTCCACACGGAGCTCGACGCGGCCGCCGCGCTGCTCGCGGAGCTCACCGCGGCCTGGGGGCCGGAGTCCCGGGACGACTCGCTCGCCAAGTCGCTCGCGCGCGAGCTGCACGCCACCATCCCGGTGATCCACGGTGCCGATCCCACGCTCGCGCCGGCGCGCCGCTGGAAGACCCAAATCAACGAGAACGCCAAGCTCCCGGCCTTCTCGTCCGCGCTGCCGGAGGCCAACCACAACGAGATCTGCGCCTGGGAGGCGGGCCGCCGCACGACGCCCCTGTCCGGCGTGTTCCTCGCCGACCCCGACCAGCACCCGCGCATCGGCCGCCGCATGGAGCTGAACGCGCGCGCGCTCGAGGAGGCCGGCGCGCCCGTGGTCCGGGCGAACAGCCGCGGCGAGACGCGCCTCGAGCGCGTCCTCTCGCTCGTGCTACTCGGCGACCTGGTGAGCGTCTACATGGCCATCCTGGTCGGCTCCGATCCGAGCCCGGTGGACGCGATCGAGCGCTTCAAGTCGGCGCTGGGCTGAGCCGCGCCGCGGTTGCGCTCAGGCCGCCGGCTCCGCCGGCGCGGGGCGCTCCTGGGCCTCAGCCGCGGCGCGCAGCGAGCCGGCGTGGGCGCGCGCCTGCGGGTCGCGGCGCGCCTTGATCAGGCTCGCGACGATCGTCACCGACAGCACGACGACGATCACCCCCAGCGAGGTGGCGGTGGAGATCTCGGGCACCGCGTCGTCCTGCTTGTGGAGGAAGTGCAGCACGAGCTTGACACCGATGAAGGCGAGGATCAGGGACAGGCCGGTCGAGAGGTACACGAGCCGATCGAGCAGGCCGGACACGAGGAAGAACAGCGCGCGCAGCCCGAGCAGCGCGAAGGCGTTGGCCGTGAACA
>JBLNDU010000186.1:0-3734 GCA_050261935.1 Nocardioidaceae bacterium
AGTACGGCACTGTCCCTATCGTGCGCGCCGTGGGAGGCCTGGCGGACACGGTGTTCGACCGCGACCACTCGCGCCTGCCGCCCGCGCAGCGCAACGGCTTCGTGTTCGACCACGTCGACCAACCGGCGCTCGAGTCGGCCATGCGCCGCGCGGTCGAGCTCTGGCGCGACGAGCCGCGCGAGTTCCGCCGGCTGCAGCTCAACGGGATGCGAACCGACCGCTCCTGGGCCGATCCGGCCGAGCACTACCTCGCCGTCTACGACCACATCAGGCACCGATGAGCGCGCCGATCGACCTCGCGCTCGTGCTGAGCCTGCACCAGCCTCCCTGGAACCTCGAGCACCTGCTCGAGACGGACGCGCGGCAGGCGCGCGAGATCCTCTGGGCGATGGACCGCATCCCGCGCTCGCTCTGGGAGCACGAGGAGATCGCGCGCGTGCACCTGGCGCTGTCGGGCACGCTGCTCGAGACGCTCGCGAGCCCCGACTTCCAGCGCCGCGTGTACGGCATCGTGGACTGCGGCTCGCTGCTGTGGCACCTGCAGAACGCCCGCGTGCTCGAGCTTCTCGGCACGGCCTACTACCACCCCGTGCTGCCGCTCATCCCTCAGAGCGACTGGGAGGACCAGCTCGACCGCTGGCTAGGCCTCGGCTCGCACCTGTTCGGCCGCCGGCGCTTCGACGGCTTCTGGCCCCCCGAGCTCGGGTTCGAGATGGAGCTGATCCCGGCGCTGCGCCGGCACGGCTACCGCTGGGCGATCGTCGACAGCGAGCACGTGAAGGCGCTCACGCCGATGAGCGAGGCCGAGCTGCTCTACCGTCCCCACCTCGCCGAGCTCGGCGGCGACGAGCTCGTGGTGGTGGTGCGCGACCGCGAGCTGTCCGGCCTGATCAGGGACGGAATCGAAGCCGACTCGTTCGTAGAGGCGGTGCGCGAGCGCACGCGCGACTGCGACTTCGCGCCGCTCGTCACGGCCGCGAGCCACGGCGAGAACGGCGCCTGGTTCCGCGACCCGACCGAGGGCGCGAACTTCTGGAGCGGCTTCCACGCGCCGCTCATGGAGCGCGTGCGAGGCGGCGCGGCGGCCGGCATCCGCCCGAGCTTCGTGTCGGACCACCTCGAGCGCCACGGGCCGCATGGCCGCGTCTCGATCGGCCCGGGCACGGGCGGCACCGACTGGCACGCCGGCACGCGCTACGTGCAGTGGAGCGGCACGCCGGCCCAGCGCAGGGCGCTGACGCGCCTCGGCGAGCTCAGCCAGGCGGTGCACGCGGCGCAGCGCAACGCCTTCGGCGTCGGGGCGAGCGACCGGGCGCTCTACCGCCACCTCGAGGAGGCGCGCTGGCGGGTGCTGCGAGCCGAGACGAGCTGCAACTTCTTCTGGGGCGAGGCCTGGGTGGAGCGCGCCCACCAGGACCTGGACGACGCCACGGAGCACCTCGAGAGCGCGGGGCGTCTGTTTCGCTGAGCGCCGGTCGCGCGCGTCGCCGCGCGGCCGAATCGGGTAAGGGTGCTCACATGACGCTGACCCTCGCCGAACGGCTGCTGCTGCTCGCGCTCGACGACGCCGGGCGCGACAGGACCTCCACCGGCGTCGAACCCGGCTTGGCGGGAGCGCTGCTGCTCGAGCTCGTGCGCGACGGCCGGCTCGCGGAGGTGGACGGAAAGCTCGCCCCGGTGGACGCCGGGCCGGGGCACGCGCTGCTCGATGCGGCGCTCGACACGATCCGGGAGTCCGGCAAGCGGCGCGACGCGAAGGGCTGGGTCAGGAGGCTCGGGAGGGAGCTGCGGCCGCTCAAGGCGCGCGTCGCCACGTCGCTCGTCGAGCGCGGCGTGCTCGGGCAGGAGCGCCGCAGGCTGCTCGGCGTGCTGCCGCGCACGCGCTTTCCCCAGCGCGACCCGGAGCCCGAGCGGGCGCTGCGCGAGCGGCTGGGCGCCGTGCTGCTCGGCGAGCGTGAGCCGGACGAGGACGACGCGCTGCTCGTCGCGCTGCTGCCGCCGTTCGACCTCGTGAAGCAGCTCGTGCCGAAGGAGCGGCGGCACGAGGCGAAGCGGCGCGCGAAGGCGATCGGCGATGGCGGCGCCACGGGGCGCGCCGTTGCGAGCGCGGTGCGCGACGCGCAGGCCGCCGTGCTCGCCGCCGGGGTCGCGAGCGCCCCGGCGGCGAGCGGCGGGGACGGAGGTGGCGATGGCGGTGGGGGCGGCTAACCCCGCGCGAGCAGCTCGTCGAGCCGCTCGTAGCTCTCGCTGAGGCCGCCCTCCATGCCTGAGGCGAGCATGCCGTCGCGCTCCTCGCTCGTGTGGAAGAGCGACACGGTGGTCACCTTGGTGCGGCCGCCGAGATCCTCGAACGTCGCCGTCTCGACGACCACGTGGCCCGGCATGCCGAGCCACTCGAAGGTCTGGACGATCCGCTCGGGCGGGCTGAGGTCGCGGATGGTGCCGCGGAAGGTGTCGCTCGCGCCGTCTGCATTCCGGCACACGAAGCGCCAGTCGCCACCGGCGCGCACGTCCATCTGCTCGACGACGGTCGTGACGTTGCGCGGACCCCACCACTGCGGGATCAGCTCGGGGTTCGTGTAGGCGTCGAAGACGCGCTCGCGCGGCGCCTCGAAGACGCGCTCCGAGACGATCTCGCGATCGGCTCGCGCCTCCACCTTCGTCGCCTTCGTGCTCTGCTCGTTGCTCATCCCTCTTCTCCTTCCATGCGCTCGAGGAGCTCCCCGAGTCGATCGAGGCGCCCCTCGAGGGTTCGCCTGTAGGTCTCGACCCAGCGGCCGACGTCTTCCAGATCACGTGGTCCGACCGAGCAGCGGCGGGTCCTGCCGACCTTCTCGGTCGTCACGAGCTCCGCCTCCTCGAGAACGTGCACGTGCTTCCTGAGCCCGGTCAGCGAGATGCCGAACGGCTCGGCGAGCTCGCTGATCGTGGCGCTGCCGTGGCCCAGCCGCTCGAGTATCGCCCTCCGCGTCGGATCCGCGAGCGCCGCGAAGGCCTCGTCGAGTTGTGGCTGATACTGAACCACTTGGTTCACTATGGCCGAAGGGCGGACGGATGCGCAAGCCGCGCTACCGGCGGAGGCCTCGTCGTCCCGTGACGCCCTGGCCGCGGCGGAGCGCGTCAGTCCACCACTGGCGCCACGGCCGCCGGCGCCGGGCGCACGAACACGCGCGCGCCCACGTCGTGGAGCTCGAGCGAGGGCAGCTGCACGAGCAGCGGTCTGCCGCTCTCGTGGCGGACCCGGTAGAGCACGTCGTGGCCGCGGAACTCGCGCTCGACGACCTCCGCATTGCCGCGCTCGTCCGCGCGCAGCTCGAGCTGCTCGGGCCGCACCGCCACGTGCACCGTCCCCACCGCCGGCGCGCCCAGGTCGAACACGCCGAGCTCCGTCTCGACGACGCCACCGGCGCGGGCGACACCGGCCAGCACGTTCACCTCGCCGACGAACTGCGCGGCCCAGCGGCTCGCCGGACGCGCGTAGACCTCTTGCGGCGCGCCCACCTGGACGAGCCGGCCGTCGCGCATGACGGCCACGCGGTCGGCCAGCGAGAGCGCCTCCTCCTGGTCGTGCGTCACGAGCAGCGCGGTGGCCTCGGCGTCGCGCAGGATCAGCTCCACCTCGCGACGGAGCCCCGAGCGCAGGGTCGCGTCGAGGTTCGAGAACGGCTCGTCGAGCAGCACCACGTCGGGCTCGTCCCGGTCGTGCTGCTGGTGCGGCTGTCCGGCCGCCGCGG
>JBLNDU010000187.1:0-5473 GCA_050261935.1 Nocardioidaceae bacterium
CCCTCGTCGGCGCCCGCCCACTCGCCGAAGACGGCGCCGATCACCGAGACGGTGGCGGCCACGCGCAGCCCGCTGAAGAAGAACGGCAGCGCGGCCGGCAGCTCGGCCTTGCCGAGCGCCGCGAGCCTGGATGCGCCGAGGCTGCGCAGCAGCTTGAGCAGCTCCGGGTCGACGCTGCGCAGCCCGTCGAGCACGTTGACGGTGACGGGGAAGAAGCAGATCAGCGCCACGATCGCGAGCTTCGGGCCGATGCCGTAGTCGAACGCGAGCACGAAGATCGGCGCGAGCACCACGATCGGGATCGCCTGCGAGGCCACGAGCAGCGGGTAGGCGGCCTCGCGCAACGGCCGGAACAGGTGCATGGCCACGGCGCAGGCCACGCCGGCGGCGACCGAGATGGCGAGCCCGAGCAGCACCTCGACGAGCGTCACGCCGGCGTTGTGGAGCAGGAGCGACCGGTCGGCCTCGAGCGCGTCGAGCGTCTCGACGGGCGAGGCGAGCGTGAGGTCGTCCACCGAGGGAAGCGAGGCCACGAGCTGCCACAGCGCCACGAACCCGGCCAGGAGCAGGCCGGCCAGCGTGAAGCGGCGGAGGCGCTCGCCGGCGCGGCTCACCGCCCGCCCCCGTCGGGCGCCGCGGCGCCGACGCCGAGCGCGTCGAGCGCGCGCTCCTCGAGCTCGGCGAAGCGCGGATCGGCCACGACGTCGCGGCGCGAGCGCGGCCGCGGCAGGTCCACCTCGAGCTCGGCGACGACGCGCGCCGGCCGCGGCGACAGCACCGCCACGCGGTCGGCCAGGAAGAGCGCCTCCTCCACGTCGTGCGTCACGAGCAGCACGGTGCGCGGCTCGCGCGCCAGCGCCTCGGCGAGCCAGGCCTGCATCGAGGCGCGCGTGATCGAGTCGAGCGCCCCGAACGGCTCGTCGAGCAGCAGCACCGGTCGCCCCGCGAGCAGCGTGCGCAGGAAGGCCACGCGCTGGCGCATGCCGCCCGACAGCGCCGCCGGATAGGAGCGCTCGAACTCCGCCAGCCCGAAGCGCTCGAACAGGGGCGCGGCGCGCCGCCGCGCCTCGCGGCGCGGGACCCGCTGGCACTCGAGCGCGAGCGCGGCGTTGCCGAGCGCGTCGCGCCAGGGCAGCAGCAGGTCGCGCTGCGGCATGTAGGCGCACGCGGCGCGCCGCCCGCGCGCGTCCGCGGCGCTCCCGGCGACGACCGTGCCGGCGTCCGGCTCCTGCAGCCCGGCGGCGAGCTCGAGCAGCGTCGACTTCCCGCAGCCGGACGGCCCGACGACGGCCGTGACCTCGCCCGGCGCCACCTCGAGGTCGACCCCGGCGAGCGCCACCGTGCCCGGCCGGCGGCCGCGGGGCGGGAAGCGGCGCTCGACGCGCCGGAGCGCGACGCCGGCCTCCTCGAACGAGAGAGGCTCCGTCTCTGGAGCCTCGATTTCGGTCTGCATGGCTCCCTCCGCGGGCATTACCCCGACAGGTTCGAAGGGTCAGCGCCGGTCGGTGGTCACCCGGGGGCGCTATCTCAGCCCGCCTACCGCGAGCACCCCTGTTTCCTGGCAGTCTACCCGCTCGGGGGCGCTCTCACGCAACGCGCGAGGCGTGATCGGCCAGCGCGTTCACGAACGCCTCGAGCTGCTTCGTGGTCCAGCACTCGAAGACGCCGTCGCAGTGCGGCGCGTAGACGGACATCACCGAGTCGCCGTAGTCCCAGTAGAGCCGCGGCTCCGGGTTGAGCCAGAAGGTCCGCCCGGCGTGCTCGGCCAGCGTCGCGAAGGCGGCGTCGTGGGCCTGGCGGCCGTTCGTGCGCGCGTCGCCCAGCACGATCACCGTCGAGCGCGGGTCGAGGTCGTCCACGACCGTGCCGAGCAGCTCGAGCCACACGCGCCCGTAGTCGGTGTACCCGGAGACGTCCGCCACGCCCGAGTCGCTCGCGATCGCGCGCGAGACCGCCGCGAAGCTGCGCTCGCGCTCGAACACGTCGGTCACCTCGGAGATCCGCTCCACGAACACGAAGGACCGCAGCTTGCGGAAGCGGTCGTGCAGCGCGTGCAGCACCGACAGGAAGAAGACGCTCGCGCTCGTGACGCTCGTGGAGACGTCGCACAGGACGAACAGCTCGGGGCGCCGCGGGCGGCGCGGGCGGTAGCGCAGGTCGAGCGGCACGCCGCCCGTGCCGAGCGACGCGCGCATCGTGCGGCGCACGTCCACGACGGCCGAGCGGCGGCGGCCGCGGTGCTGATGGCCACGGGTGGCGAGCCGGCGCCCGAGCTGGGCGACGACGCGGTGCACGGCGCCCAGGTCCTGGGCCGGGCTCGAGGGCAGCGCGCGGTCGAACTCGCGCAGCGGCTTGGCGGGCGGCAGCGCCTCCGTGCGCTCGATCAGCGCGCGCTCGAGCTCGCGCCGCACGTGGCGCTCGAAGCGCTGCAGGCGCTCGCGCGGCACGACGTCGCGTTCGGGCTCGTCGCCGCCGCGCTCGGCCCGCAGCCCGAGCGCGCGCCGGATGCGCTGCACGTCGACGCCCACGACGCCCGAGCCCTCGCCACGCCGCCCGAGCGCCGCGATGGCCAGCCGGGCGAGGTCGCGCAGGTCGCCGTCGGAGCCCTCGCGGAGCGCCTCTCCGACGCGCTGTCGCAGCTCGTCGGCGTCGAGCCGGTCGGCGCCCGCGAAGCGCTCCTCCTTCAGCCCGCGCCCGACGGCCTCGCGCTCGACGGCGCGGAAGAAGAAGCGGTCGAACAGCACGTCGAGCACGTGGCGGTCCTCGGGCGACTTGGCCAGCGTGGCGCCGAGCGCCTCGTGGAAGTCCTCGCGCGAGGTCCAGCTGAGCGCGGCGAGCGCCTCGAAGGCGTCGAGCAGCTCGGACGTGCCGACCGCCACGCCCTCGCGGCGCAGCTCGTCGGCCAGCTCGAGCAGCCGCGAGGAGAGCCCGGCCGGGCGGCCGGGGCCTGCCTCAGCCGGCGCGTCGCTGCGGTCCGAGGACGCCATCGCCGAGCTTCACGCCTACGCGCTCCGCCACCAGGTCGAGGTCGGTGCGGTGCTTCACGACGATGCTCATCGTGCGCTCGAGCACCGAGCGGTCGAGGTCATCGGCGCCGAGCAGGAGCAGCGCGCGCGCCCAGTCGATCGACTCGGCGATCGAGGGCGGCTTCTTCAGGTCGACGGCGCGCACCATGTGCACGACCTCGAGCAGCTTGCGCGCGATGCGCTCGTCGAGGTCGGGCGCGTGCAGGCGCACGATCTCGAGCTCGCGCTCGACGGCGGGGTAGTCGAGCCAGAGGTAGAGGCAGCGCCGCTTGAGCGCCTCGGTGAGCTCGCGCGAGTTGTTCGAGGTGAGGATCACGAGCGGGCGCGAGCGGGCCTCGACGACGCCCTGCTCGGGGATCGAGACCTGGAAATCGGACAGGACCTCGAGCAGCATCGCCTCGAACTCCTGGTCGGTCTTGTCGATCTCGTCGATCAGCAGCACGACCGGGTCGTCGGCGGAGATGGCCGAGAGGAGCGGGCGCTCGAGCAGGAACTCGGGCCCGAAGATGTCGTCCTTGACCTCCTCCCAGCCGGCCACGGCGCTCTCCGTCTGGATGCGCAGCAGCTGCTTGCGGTAGTTCCACTCGTAGAGGGCCTTCGCCTCGTCGAGGCCCTCGTAGCACTGGAGCCGGATCAGGCGGCGGCCCGAGGCGCGCGAGAGCGCCTTGGCGAGCTCGGTCTTGCCCACGCCGGCGGGGCCCTCGACCAGCACCGGCTTTCCGAGCTGGCCGGCGAGGTAGGCCACGAGCGCGGTGCGCTCGTCGGCCAGGTAGCCCGCGCCGCCGAGGCCGGCGCGCGCCTCCTCGATCGACCCGAACTCGCCCGGCACCCGTCCAAGGATACTTCCGGCCCGCCGGCTCACCCGGCCGCACCGCGGGCCCCGGCCCACCGGGTCCGCCGCGGCCGGCCAGCCCGACTCTCAGGCTGGGGCTGCGCGCGGCGCGGCCGTCTCGCAGTGCTCGACGAAGGCGAGCAGGCGGTCGGCGAAGCGGTTCGGCTCGACGAGGTGGACGAAGTGCCCGTGGTCGGGCCACAGCTCCCAGGCGGCGTCCCGGATGCGGCCGAGCCGCTCGCGGTCGGCCGGTGTGAGCTGGCGGCCGAAGATCCCGAGCACCGGCGCGTCGATCGCGTCGAGGAGCCGGTCGACGCGTGCCTGCAGGACGTCGGGCTCGCTGCCCAGGAGCTCCGTCCAGTAGCCGAGCACCAGGTCTTGGTGGATCCGTTGGCCGGCGAGGACGGCGCTGCGGACGTCGGCGGGCAGGAGGTCGAGTCCCATGCTGGCCTGGAAGACGGCGCGGAACGTCTCGGCGAACGCTTCGCCGCGCATCGCCGGCTCGAGCCGGCGCGCCAGGGACGCGAACGGCCGCAGGTCGGGCGGCCCGTCGACGGTCACGGCGCCGCGCACGGGATGCTCGGCGGCGTAGGCCATGGCCAGGCCGCCCGACATGGAGTGGCCGACGACGACCGGACGCTGAACGCCGAGCTCGTCGAGCCGCGCGCGGATCAGCGCTGCGAGGTCGTCGAACGGGAGCGGCGAGCCGCTGCTCTCGCCGTGCCCGGGCAGGTCGAGGGCGATGGCCAGGACGCCGTCGCCGAGCCGGTCGACGATCGGCCGCCAGCTCCCGCGCTCGAAGGTCAGGCCATGGAGGAACACGACCGGGATGCCGTGGCCCGACAGCTCGCAGGCGAGCCGGCCGGGGTACGGCTCGGAGGTTGGCATAGGGCGCTCCTGACGAATCATTACGCCGTAACGTAACGGCGAGACGATACCGTGTCAACGATGGGACGACCGCGTGAGCACGACGAGGCGACGGCCGCCGCGCTGCTCGAGGCCGCGGAGCGCGCCGTCGAGGCCGAGGGGCTGGCGGCGCTGTCGGTCCGGGGGGTGGCGAACGACGTCGGCACGACGACGCGCGCGGTCTACAGCCTGTTCGGCTCCAAGGACGGGCTCGTCGTGGCGCTCGGCGCCCACGCCTTCGACCTCCTGGGGGCCGCCGTGGCCGCCCTGCCCGAGACCGACGACCCGGCGGCGGACCTCGTCCAGGCCGGTCTCGTCTTTCGGCGCTTCGCGCGCGAGCATCCAGCCCTGTTCACGGTCGGCGTCCAGCGCGCGCTGCCCTCGCGCGAGCTCTGGGACCGCTTCCGCGGCGCGGCGAACAGGGCCCTCTCGGCGCTTCACGCGCGGTTGGACCGCCTCGCCGCACGCGACGGCCTCGGCGCCCGCTCGGTCGCCGAGGCGGCGTCGCAGTTCCACGCGCTCTGCGAGGGCCTGGCCGCGGCAGAGCTGCGCGACCCGGGCGTCGGCCGGGATCCCGAGGCGCGATGGCGCGCCGCGCTCGACGCGCTCGTGCGCGGCTTCGCCGTCGCGCCAGTGGCGTCGGAGGGCCGCGAGGCAGGGGCGCCGGCCGGCGGCGCGACCCGCCGCCGGGCCTGAGCGCGGAGGAACC